>NZ_KQ976354.1:7364282-7664282 GCF_000346485.2 Scytonema hofmannii PCC 7110 | reverse complement strand
AAGGTAATACAAAATCGTGGCATAAACTTGCTCTAATGTCAAAGTGCGAAACTTGGGAAGTATTTCCTCTGGGGATAACTTACGATGAATATACTCATAAAGAATACTTTCGATCCCAACTCGCGTACCTTTAACCCGAATGTCATTTGGTGCAAAAAAGTCAAAATAGTTTTCTAGTCGCATAATTGTAGTGCTCTCTCTTTATATGAAATATCTTAAATCTATTCCTAACAATCATTTCAGCCCTTTTTTATAGCGTACTTCAAGAAGCTTGAAACAGTGTTAAATTGTTCTTGGCATACGCCAAAAAGGAGTAAATCCATGGCAGAAAGTTTTTCAGGCGCTGAGTCCCAAGAGGAAGGTACTCATTTACGATTTGTATCATCCTGGGACTCAAAACAAGCTGACACCGATCCTTAGCCTGTTTTCTCTGACCTACTTTGTCACCTGTGGCGGGCGTGTTTAGTCACAAACAACCCTCTTGCAGTGGTTAACCCAGACTAGGTTTACAAATATTCGCACACACAAGGATGGTTTAACAGTGTTTTTATCGGCTCAAAAACCGTAATTTAATATGAAGAAATTCAATTATTACGATCGCATTGCACAAATTTACAACCAAACGCGTTGGTTAACAGAATCAGTAGCGGAAGAAGTAGCAGACTTTATTCTTGACCTTACTTGTGCAACACCTGAGACATCTTTTCTAGAACCCGGAGTTGGTACAGGTTTAAATGTTCTTCCTCTTGTCAAACGTGGTTATTCTGTAACAGGAATAGATATCTCTGAAGAAATGCTGGAGCAGTTCCGTCAAAAAATAAATGGAACTCCTCCCAATTTAATATTACGACATACAGATGCCTCACAATTACCTTTTCCAGACAACAGTTTTGATGTTATATTAACTGTTCACATGGTTCATACAGTCTCTGACTGGAGAGCATTTTTAGATGAGATTGATCGCGTGCTGAAACCTGAAGGCTTTTATCTCAACTGTCAATGGATAACTCCACCAAAGCGGAGAGAGTTTGAAGGTCATTTTCGAGCCATCTTATCAAAGTATGAAGGTGACAAGCAAGAATCAAAATATGTAAATACAGTCCTCCAAGAAATAGACGTAGATAAATATTTCAACAGTAAAGGATATATATCAAATTATTTCATTGCAAAGCAATGGGCTGTTAATAACACTGTTGAGGAGCTATTAAATTTCCTTAAATTACGGGCATATGGCTTTTGTTGGCAAGTATCAGATGAGATATTTCACCAGAGCATGAATGAATTTGAAGAGTTTTGTATTGAACATTATGGTCTACAAACAGTTCTCTCTTCCGATGCAAAATTTGAAATCTGGGCTTATAGAATGAGGTAAGCAACCCACTGCTTAAAGCAGTGGGCTTCAGCTAAACCCAGTTTAGTTGAAGCCAAGTTTACCAGACTATCAGCCTTAAACAAGCTGGGTTTACATTAAGTGTTAAAGTACTCACCTTGGGATGCGTAGCTAGTTCCAAGCTCTGAAACCAGGTAATTAAACAGACATAATGGTTGTGCGATTCGTTGGCAGCAGAATCACGGTATCAGTCCGTACACAAGCTGCCCAAGGTGAAATCCTAAAGTAACCTTGAACTCTTGAAGGAATACGGGTGAAAGTCCCGTCTGCCAGATTCAGGCATGACTCCCTATCTGCCCACACCGACCAAGCTCGATTCTTGGGGGGTGAAGCTGGGAACAGGGCGCAATCAGACGTTCGTTGCGGAATGACACTGGTGCTAACGGGGAGTTCCCACGGTGAAATCGAGCCTAGAAAAGCAACCCAACGTCAAGCGGGGCGCAACACAAAACCCCGACTTCACTGGAGTTTAATCCCCGCCACGCAGTAATCATGGCAGTGGCATGAGTCTAGGGGATTCAGTGGTTGAAATGGCTACACCTAAAGGAACAATCAATCTCTCCGAGGGAACGAAGAAAAACGATGATGAGGTCTGGGGAAAGGTCGAGACCCCAGTAGGCAAGACGAGATGCGGAACTCCTCACATTGGGTAGGACAGACCGTAATTGGTCTGAGGTGTTCAGAGTAAATGAATTGGAGTAGCGCATGATTAGACACAGTAGAAATACTAGTGAATCCTGGAAGACGTTGCCGTGGAAGAAATTCCGCCGAAACCTCTTCCGCCTGCAAAAAAGAATTTACAAAGCTGTTTGTGTTGGCGACTATCGGAAAGCAAAGTCCCTTCAAAAGCTGATACTGAAATCGACCTCAGCACGAATGCTGGCTGTACGTCAAGTGTCACAGCTAAACGCTGGCAAAAAGACACTCTTGTATCGATGGAATAGCCAAGCTCACATTCGAGCAACGTTTTGAATTGAGTGAGGAACTCCTACGCCATGGCAGAAATTGGCAACACCTTGGACTGCGCGATCTCACCCTTACTTGCGAATATAGCCCTCCACGGTATGGAACAACGGATTCAAGAAACCTTTCCCAGAATGTCAACTACCATGAGGGAAACTTGGTTTCACAAAAAGGACACACATTTTAATCCTCCTAACATAATCCGTTACGCCGATGACTTCGTAATTCTTCACGAAGATAAAACCGTTGTCCAAAGATGCCGAGAAATCATCTCGGAATGGTTAATTGGTATAGGACTTGAATTAAAACCTGAAAAAACCCGGTTAACCCACACATTCAATTCTGAATTAAGTGAGGATGGCAAAGCCGGATTTGATTTCTTAGGACATCACATCCGACAATATTCAGCCGGGAAGTACCGAAGCAATAAAAACGCACAAGGTGAAATATTAGGTTTTAACACCCTTATCACCCCATCCGCGAAGGCGAGTAAGGCTCACCAAGAGGAGGTTGGAAGAATCATCACAAAACATAGGTCTACGCCACAAGCGGAATTAATCAAAGACCTCAACCCTGTGATAAGGGGATGGACTTCTTTTTACTCCCACTCCGATGCTCAAACAGTTAGAGAATTATCAAAACAAGACCACCTCACATACCTGAAACTTCGACGATGGGCACTCCGTCGCTGTGGAAAAGCCAAAAAAGCTTATCATAAGTACTGGACTTCCATAGACGATAATCACTGGGTATTCGCAACCAAAAAAGGGGAAGCGAACCCCCGAAGGTTACTTAAACATAGTGAGATGAGTTGCAGTAGCACTGACTATGTCAAAGTTAAAGGCGATAAAAGCCCCTACGATGGCGACACAGTTTATTGGAGTTCAAGACTAGGGACACATCCTGAAATGCCGAATCGTAAGGCTAAGCTATTAAAACAGCAAAAGGGTAAATGTCCCTGGTGCGGATTAAGCTTCCAAAGTTGGGATGTAATTGAAGAAGACCACAAAATCCCCAAAGCTCTAGGCGGTAAGGATGAATACAAAAATCTTCAATTATTACATCGGCATTGTCATGACGAAAAAACCGCAATTGACTTAAAAGAAATTCGGAGGAAAAACTATCTGAAATTCCATAAGAAATTATTTCAATTTTGGGAGAAATTTGAATGGGATTGGATAAATGATATTCCAAATTTCATAAGTAAAAAGGTTAGGAAGTCCGACGTGACAAATGGACAACACACTGAGTAGCCGTGTGCCGTGAAAATGGCAAGCACGGTTCCGGATGGGAGGGGTGCTACAGTAATGTACACCTCGACCCTACCCATTCTGAAAAAGTTAGACTGCACTTAAAAGTGCTTACGGCTTCCTCCCACGCCTGAAGGACAATTGAGTTTTTCCGCCAAGCTTTAAAACTCAATTTCGTGGGCTTCCGCCTTCGATCACTGTGATATTAACAAAAATAAAGTTACAAAAAAACCTCACATTGAGAATGTCAGTCTATATAAACAAAATCCTTGTTGTGCGAGCTACTCCCTTCCCGGTCTAAGATTATCTATCTTCTTTTTCTTCTTCCTTCGTGCTCTTTGCGTCTTTGCGGTTCATTAAATAAGGTATTCTTCTAGCACCGAAGGGAGTAATTATAGCAATCCTAAATCATTGGTAAAATCTCCTCTTTCTTCCCTCTGCGTTCTCTGCGCCTCTGCGGTTCATTAAAAGAAGTAATTTTTATAATTCAAATAGGATTGCTATAGTACTTGCCGCTAAGAAAGGTAGATACTATCATGGCTTATCCCTACACTTGTAAGAGGCGGAACGTCAGGAATTTCGTTCGCTATATCCTCAAGTACTTGATCGAATTCTTCAAAGGAAGGTTCCTCAAGTTCTCGTAAACGGACAACCAAGTCATCAAGGTAGGGTTGTATTTGCTTGGCGGTTCGTTGAGTTACTCCCTTCCCGCCAGAAGATTACCTAATTTAATGAACCGCAAAGACGCAAAGAGCAAGGGAGTAAGAGGAAAAGCAGATCGGTAGTCTTATAGCGGGAAGGGAGTAATTTTGCGAGGGCTTGAACGATCGCCTCAAGCTCCGATCTCTTGTCGTTTTCATCGTATCATTACCTTACCATTGCTGTTACTTCTGTCTATTTGCACCCAATCTCATACACGGGTCATCGCTGACAGGATAAGGTCGCGTTCGCGAAGCGCAAGCTGAAAGAGCGCTGATCGCCAAACGCGCTCCCGCAATACTTTATGTTTTATCCCACATTCCGCACTTCAAATTGAAGTACAAAAAAACTACAATCAACGTAAAAGTCAAACAATTAGGATAATTAAGAAAAGAATATTGAACCAATCCGTGGCATAAAGAAAAATTATCAATTATCAAATATTTAACTGATAAAACAGGTTATTTAAGCACTAAAAATTGGAGGAATAATTATGATTTCCTCGGAAACTGAGAAATTTTTATTCACTCTCCATATACTGCTTAAATTAAGAAAGCAAATAATATTTTTGACAAGATGATGGCAGATTATTCAAAATAAAATGACGCTCTTCTGTTAAATTAACTATTTGACTAACACCGTTTAAAATTAAAATATGAATTCCTTGAAAACATTGAAATACCCACCTTAATGTAGGACTAAAAGTTAATTTTCCTAATTGATTTTTGATTCCCATCTTGACTCTTTTTAAGCTGTTTCTTAGTTGCCTTTGACCGAGATTATAAACTAATAAACACAGAGACATTAAAAATAACATCGTCTCTATTCTTTCAGGATTTTCTACAAAAAAACTATCAACAAAAAATAATGGGTCTTTCAGAAATCTAAATCCTCGTTCACATGATTGTTGATTTTTATAATTTCTCAGAATTTCTTCTGGCTCTAACTTATTCTCGTCTACTAAATTAGTTGCTAAAATAAACCTTCCTGCTTCTTTTCTTTGGATTTCTATCTCTTCTATTTTTTCATGAATGACTCCTGATATTTTATAAATAGTCTGATTCTCTTTTGATTGACTTTCAAAAATTTGAACATCTTTAATTTCAAATAGTTTCAATTTCTTATTAATGGCTTTTAGTCTGTATCTGGCTTGCTCCGGTGTTTCAAAATCTTCTTTTTTGAATGCTTTCAACTGCTTTTCAACTTTTTCTTTTTCTTTTTTTAGCTTTTTCTCTAGCTTTTCTAAATCACTAATTTTTCTGTTTTGACTTTCTACTATTAGCCATATTTGTTTAATTCCACCATAATTTACTATTTCTTCTTTCCATTTATATCCTTCTAAGTTTAGGGCTGCTCTTTTATCTCTTTCTTCTGGACTTATCTCTTCTATTTCTACAAACTTCACTAATCCCTGTGCTTTTTTAATTGTCATCGGTACTCTACTTATCCATTTTAGATGTTCAATTAATTGGAGATTTTCTTGACTATATAATGCGCTATCGCAGACCATAATACTTTCAAAATCTATTTGCTTTTTAAACTCTACTAAAATTTTTCCAAATACGGCTTTATCCGCTTCATTACCATCTCCCGCTCTCATTAATAATGGTATATCTCCATCACTACTCGTAATTAAATCTAAAATACATTGTTTCAAATCTGGTCTATGGTCACGAGAATATCCTTTGGTTACAATTATTGGTCTTTCTCTGCTTACTTCTTCTTTTTCCTGATTTTCTCCACTTTTATATTCTCCATGTAGATGAAATGATGTCGCATCCAGATGTGAATATTTTGTATTTATCTGAAATTTTTTAATCACTGATAATCCAATTTCTATAAACAGATTATTCAATCCATATTTATATAATTTATCCATGACTCTTCCCAGTTTATCGTCATTCATATAATCTTTTTTTACCTCTGAACCCAATAATATTTCGATTCCTTTATCTTCAAAAAACTGGCTAAATAAATATAAAGGTCTTGATACAAATCCTAATCCATTGATTAAAATTGCTTTCACCAATATTCCCGCTGAAATCTTCTCTCGGGTGTCTATTCCTAATTTAGAATTTATTATTTCAACTATTCCTATTTCGTCAATCAGCCCAGCTACTATTCCTAAGTGGTCGATATTCTTAATTTTCGCATCTGAGATTGGGAACATTTTTTACCTATCAAAGATTTTTGAGTTTTTCTGATTGTCCCATTTGAAATTAATCAATGTATATTTAGTTTTATCAAAAGCTGGAAATCAATTTTCTACTTTGCTTTTGCTTTATTTCTTCATGCCAACTCAATGCCGAACTACTGAAAAAATTCGTGTACTTTTATTTACCTGCATCTGAGAAGAATTATGTGACTCTCTGTACTACATTTTGAAGTGCGGAATGTGGGTTTTATCCTTCATACTTTATATTTCATCCTTTACACTGGTATCTAATCAGGAAGCGGTATGAGAGGCGACATGGCAGTAGAACAATTACGCCGTTATAAAGAATATGGGGAATCTGTACTTCAGAGCTTAGATTTAGTCTCGCAAAACCCACCTCCCAGGGATAACTGGGTACCAACAACTATTCACGAGAGCACCCAGCGCCTTCAACAATCGGCTAAGAGAGTCGTAGAACTTGCTTCTTCTCCTGTCAAAATCGGGATTATGGGAGAATTTAGCAGTGGAAAAACATTGCTTTTGGGCAGTCTCATTGGCTATGCTGATGCTCTACCCGTAAGTGAAACCCCCACAACGGGTAATGTCACCGCGATTCACCTCGTTCAACAACCAGACTTACAAACTACGAAAATTAGTCAGTTTGCAGTTGAATATCTTTCTCACGAAGGTGTGAGAGAGTGCCTGTGTTATATGATAGAAGAGGCAGAACAACGAGCAAAAGCTGTCAATTTACCAGCATCAGAACTTGCTCTAGTGAAAAGTTTGTACCCTACAACTCAGGTTGATAGTAACGGGATTTTAAGATGGTGCGAGCAAGCGTGGAAAATTCAAAGCTTGGAGTTAAGGTCTTTATTACGAGAACTCGTGCTCTTTGCTCGTACCTATAGCGTACATGGAGAAGATATTTGCGGTAAAACCTACCAGATTGATAGTACTACCGCTCACAAAGGGTTAAGATTGGCTGAGCCGCCTATGAATATCTTAGAACTCAGCTTTGACCAATTACCTCCACCTCCGAAACGTTGGGAAACTTTAGCACAGCCATCAGCCAAAGATTTACGGAGTAGCTTTTCCCTGATCCGTCGCGTTGATGTGACGGTTGAAGTGTCAAAACAAATTTGGGATTTATCTTCCCTACAGGGGACAAATGAATTTATTCTGTTGGACTTTCCAGGATTGGGAGCGGCTGATTCTGGTGTCAGAGACGCCTTTTTGTCTCTGCGGGAATTGAGGGACGTACAAACTATTCTGCTGCTCCTCAATGGTCGATACCCTGGTGGCGTCACTGCTACGAAAATCCGCAGTATGTTAGAACGGGATAAGGGACAAGACCTTCGAGATCGGATTATAGTCGGTGTTGGACGCTTTAATCAAATTCCTCTCAGTGGGAGTGATGAGCGATCGCTCGACGATCTTTTAGATGAACCACTCCTGTCAGAAGAAACCGTCCTGGAACAGCTTAACATTCTCAAACTGACCATTGCTAGCGCCAGTAATTTGACGACAGAGAAAAAAAATATTGTTTTGCTGTCACAACTCTATGGACTCACCAAACTAGCAGAACAGTCCTCTTTACTGCAAGTTTCTTCAAGAGAGTTTTTATCCGAACTAGACAAACCAAACAAACCAGATGAACTTCAACTTAGGGAGAAATGGCGACAACTTAGTGAAATGCTACCACCTTCGAGTTACTTGCACAAACAACTGAGCAATTATGCTGAAGATGGTGGTATTAATAGGTTGCGTTCTTTACTAAAAGAACACGTAGCTTTCCACGGAATGAAGCAACTGGTAGAAGATACAAAGAAAGCGGTTGAGGCTTTGAGAAAAGAACAAAACAACCTGAAAAACCTATTAGAAAATATACCAGCTTACATACCAGTCGTTGAAAGCCCCGTTTTTATCACCTTACGAGAAGCCATAGAAAATTTAGTGACCACCTACAGACAATTCCAAGAAGATTTAGACAAACAACCCATTTTAATTAATCGTAACAATGTAGCCGTTAGCGATGTTGTTAAAGACGAGCTAACCAATAAAATATTTTTTGAATGGAGCGAGTGGACATTGCTTTTTGACAGAACTAAAAATGGAACGATTGTTTTGACAGAAAGTGAAAGCTTTTTTGAAGAAGATGAGGTAGATGATTCAATTCCTACAAAAAGCGATGATTTCTACTCTGCATTTGTACAAACCATTCAAGATATGCAAGCCTTTGCTCACGATCGCACCACAGAAGCCGTGACAGACTTGTTTAGCAAATTATCCACAGACGTACAACAAGAAAGAGAGAAACTCAGTCCAATTTTATTACAAGACAAAGAATCTTCCATTGAGAAAAAATTTGGCAGAAGCCAAGTTCGCTTATTCAGAAACCTGCTGCGTGCGATCGAACCCTCTCAAAGATGGCAAAACCTAATTATCCAACATAGCGGGCTAGCAGGAGATGCAGTTCCCGTGCATGCAGATGCTTTATTCCCCCTAGCACGTCAAGACGACAGACATCAAAACGGTCAAATTTTTGATTGGAGTCCAGATAAAAAATTCATGGTTACTCCAAGACCATTTAACCACCAAGTTGCTGTTTTAAGATTGCGAGATGAAATAACCGCAAGTGCGGGATTGCATTTAGTACAGTATGTCAGTCAACTCACCAAGCAAGTCAAAGTATCTTTCTCCAAAGCTTTAAAAGAAATTGTAGACAATCTGCAAGAACTTTTAAAATCCAAGCACGAACCTTTACTACGACATATCGCCTCCGCAGAAGCACAAACCTCAGCCTCCATTCCACCTTGGTTGGATACTCTATCCCAAATTCCAGCAATTTCTTATCCAGAGGAAATTTAAATTGACTAAACTTAATTACAATGCTATGTCCGATAACGACTTGCTAAACTACGTCAAACAACATCCCGAAGAGCGTGAAGCTTTTTACACATACATTGATAAAAAACGTGCTGCTAACCCCAATCCAAAACCCATGTCAATAGAAGAAGCCGAAGCTGAATTGCAACGGCGAGTTAGTCAGCATCAAGCTAGCTAGTTTCTTGCTATTTTAGCTTCGTGCTCTTTGTGTCTTTGTGGTTAAAAAATTTTTTTGAACCGCAAAGACACAAAGGAAACGAAGAAAAGACTTAGTTTTTAGTCATTACTTTGACATGGCTAGGTATTGGCCTATCTACGTGTATTTCAAAAAATCAAATATAATTACCATATATTACGACTCTCTCTCCCAATCCCCAATCCAAAATCCAAAATCTAAAATCTAAAATCACAAAAATGCCAGTCAAAATCGAACTATTAAATCGCTACCAACTGCGGCTCAAAGACGACGATCTTCTACTGCTACCAGTCGTTGAAATTAAACCAACTGACAACTTCAACTTACCCCACATTTCCAGAATTGATATCTCTGTCACTGGAACACCAGAAGATTTAGCACAACAGATACACTCAGCCTATAAAAGTGTTAATTTTAGTACAAGCAAACTCTTAAAACTCACAAGTCCACAAAGACTAAAGCAAATAGATTGCAGGTGGAATCGACCTTTATCAATGCGCGTCAACTGTATTCTATTGGTCACTGTGGAATATTTTGATTCTGATGAAGTCGGGAACCCAAACCTGTTCGCCACGAAAATTGCTGTATCTGAATGCAATATATGGACTAGCGCACCAGTCGGAGAGACAGAAACTAAAATTTCAGTCCCACCTACAACGCCACCACCTCCAGGACCCTTTTTTAAATCCGAACCAATACCAGAAATGCAAAAGTCAGAAATTTCCTATCCAGGTTGGTTTGCCATAGATTTTGGTACGTCTAATTCTACAATTACACTGTACGATCCTAAGGTGATTGTGACTCCAGATAGTTTTCCCAACGAGCAAGAAGCACGGTTGCGGGAACGAATGGCTTCATGGCTAAATCAACGCCCTGTAGATAATGTACCAGGTGTTAGTCGGGATGCATGGGAACAAGAATGGCAAAAGTTTCTAACCGAACTGAGCAAAGACTTGAAAGAAATCAATTCTGTCACTCGCCATAATTTGGGAGATCGACTTTTTCGGGGTGTGAACAATATTGATTTGTTAGAAACTATCCGACAAATTGAAATTTGTTTGAGCAAACGTCTGAGTTGGTTTCGTCGTTCAGCCAGCAAAAGGTTGAATCAAATCTATCATGAGGTTTTCCGCGTACCTCCGTTAGAATGGCAAAGCTTAATATCAGTAGAATTAGATAAAGATCGCCGTCTGAATGAAATTTCTAGTGAGTTAGAAGTTTCTCATTTGGAACCATCCCCACAAAAAAACGATCGCGCAAAAGTTAAAGTGGTTTTGGGAGAACAAGCAAAGCAGCACAGGCTGGATGCAATTAGAAATGGCGAGGAAATTGAAGGTAGATTCTTGCATTCTCCCAAACGTTACTTTGGACAAGAACGTTCTTTCCAAATTACACTGAATGGAAACTCTGAGAGCATTGAAGTTAACAAACTACTTCAAGCCGCTTATGCTCAACTTATAGAGTTAACTGAGAAGTACCGCCAACGTTATCCGGGTAGATGTTCGGAAGGAAAGTTCTACCGCGCCGTCGTGACCTATCCAACAATTGCTTCACCGTTTGTACGTCGTGAAATTGAAAATTTGGTGCGACAATTGGATATTGAAGATGTGCAGATGGCTTATGATGAAGCTATATCAGTCGCCCTCTTTTTTCTCTGGCGGGAATTTGGTGGCGATCTCAATGTGGGGATTGAGTCGTTTAAAACTCGTTGCCGTTACAATGGGGACAAATGGTGGCAAAATGTCCTGGTTTTAGATATTGGTGGTGGAACGACGGATCTTGCACTGATTCGCTTAACGCTAGAAGAAATTAACCCCTTTGAGCCAGGAGAAGATCGGGGTGATGGCGGAAGATATTACAAACTGACTCCTAAATTACTGGGTTCTTCCGGTCATTTACAATTGGGTGGGGAGTTGATTACTCTGCGGTTGTTTTTGTTGCTGAAAGCTGCGATCGCAGACTGTTTGCTAACGGCTGTTGTCCGAGAACGTCTGGACAAGGATGTTTTAAAAGTACAACCAGAAGAGTTAAGCGATTACTTCCTAGATAATGGCAAATATCTACCTGGTAGTTTATTAGCTTATGTTGATAAAGAAATTCGAGAAGGCGATGCTTACAAAGATGCATTAAACGCGGCGGAAAAAGTGATTCCTACTCGTTGGAAATATGCGTCATCCCGCGCACAAGCTTTTTACACTCTTTGGGAACAAGCAGAGAATGCCAAAATTACCCTCGGTCAAAAACGACCAAAAGATGCTCCCGAACCAGTGTTTGTCCTAGATGGGCAAAAAATCTTTGAGCTTTTGCAACAAAATGATATTCAGTTACCAAGTGAGGCGATCGATACCCTTAGTGTAACCCTGACAGTCAAGCAATTTGAAAGAGCGGTCTCTCCCGTCATTCGAGAAGCGATCGGAATTGCTCAAGGTTTAATCGAAAATGCCTTTGGGAGCAAGCTACCTGAGTCTCAAAATTCTCAAACCAATAAAGAGCAAGTCGATTGGTTTATTTTATCAGGAAAAACCTGCAATCTGGAATTAGTTAGTCGAGAACTTTATCGAGTTTTTAGTAAGTCAGATTATTTTGTTTGGAATGACGAGCGAGTCACTTTTGAACCAGAATATACAAAGCTTGCGACTTCTGCTGGAGCTTGTTTTGCTGAGAAAATTAGACAACTTGGTTTCTCTCCTAAAGATTCAAAAGAATTGTTGCGTAGAGGAGCAAACCAACTTTATATAGATGTAAAAAATTTATTTTACTTCCTACCGTGCTCCTTTAAAAGAGAAGTTATCGGAGGAAATTTAGATCCCATTTTTCAAGCAGGTCAAGAACTTTATCAACTCCAAAGTAACGACTCACTGGCAAGATTTCGTAGTAGTTGGCAAGGGATGCAATTAACGAATAATATTATTCGTCAGGATTTTGAGAATATCAAGCCTCAACTTTGGGGAAGTTACAATGGTGAGGCGCTGAGAAGAAAACTGGATATGAGTGAAGAAGATTTTAAAAACCTCATCAAAATTCAGTTTGAAATCAATCAAAAGCTTGATATTGATTTGCTACTTTGTCAGGGAAATCCACACTACTTAATTCCGATTAATATTCCTTGCTTGGATGCAGCAAAAGCGCTTTCCATATCAACAGTCATTTCTGATGAAGCTCAAGTGGTCTGTGATATTGCTGTGAACGTTGCTGAATCGGCAAATGCTTTAAAAACAGATGCTCATACTGTTATCTTTCAAGCTCAGAAAGACTACAGTAACGAGCTAAGAGTTTTTCGATATGATGATGGGGATGTACAGCCACAAGGAAAGGGATTAATTACTGAATTACCTGCATTTCCCGCCAGTGGAAAACATACTTTTTATTTTCAATTTCACAATCCACAATCTAATAAATGGGAACTCATTGGTCAATTACCAGAACCAGAAGTGAAAAGCGAATATCCCTGTCGATATTACGTTTCTTTAAATGAAAAAGGTATTCTGAGAGTGCATGCATTTGAAGTTCCTTACCTAACTTCATCAGATCCAAATTGTCTTAAACAAGAAGGATATGTTTTTCGAGACACCCTCCAAGCCCAACCTAATGATGTGAGAGCAGAACGCGATCCCTTCTCTGGAGAACACTGAATTTTGGATTTTGGATTTTAGATTTTGGATTGATTTTAGATTTACTTGTTCCCAACCTACGCCTGGTCACTGGTTACTGGTCACTGAATAAGGACAAAACGGAGGAATTATGCAGCACCTCAGCAAGTTATTGGAAATTGAAAACTCAAATTTAGCTTGGGTACTGCGGTTGGGATTGCACGGACTGCGGACTCAATTACAGGAAGCATTAAAAATAGCAAAGACCGATCCAGGAAACAGTGTATGTGAGGAGTTGCTGAAGGAATTGGATATTCTTTTGGAACTGACAAATACACCGGAATTGACTCATGAAGAAACTACCACGCCTGCAAAGGATAATGCTTCGTGGGAAGACGTGTTGGAACCAGTTGCGCTTAACTTGAAACTCAGACCAATTTGTGAAGCTTTGCTGGTTGACCGAGAATTAATAAATTATATCGGTCAGTATGAATTTTACAGCACGAGTGACGCCGATTTATGGAACGAGGTGCAACATTTGCTACTGCGGGTTCCGGAGAAATTAGCTCAGACTTGGCGAGAGTATCTTGTAAAAGCGATAATTCAAGTTGGGGCTGTCGAGGACAAGGAATTCTACTCATCTTTACCCTTCACCCGTAATGAATGTATTTATCCCGGTTTGAGTGGAAAAGTCAAAGCTTCTGGATTATGGTTTTCGGATCGAGTTGCTTTTGATTCAAGACTTATGGTGGAAAGGAGTGGAGGAGAACTAGATTTTCTAGCAGGAGTTGTTTCTGCTTGTCTCAAATTTATTGAAAGCGATCCGTCTGTACATCATGCGCTGAAGAGTGTAGATAGATTTGGGATTCGGTCTTTGATCTCGGATTCAGAAAAGTCTAAGTACATCACTTCACTGATAGATCGTTTTCGACGCGTCCAAGCAACGGCTGACAGTACCCCAGCTGTGGCATTGCGTGCAAGACTGGATTTAGATGAAGCAATCCACTCATTAGTTTACTTGCCCTGTGGCGATCGCTTCTCTTGGTGGGGTAAACTGCAACAAGAAACACGGCGCACTCTTGACCAGGTAGTCGAAAAAGCACGCCAAGCCGGACATCAGATACAGATTCGCCCGTTGTGGGGAACCTACGCCGATGTTTTCAATTGGTCTAAAGACGATTTGCAACTCGATATTGGGGGTGTACCTGGGGAAGTCTCTGCTTGTTTGCGAGTTTACGCCAAGATTGATGATGAAGTGCTTCCAGGACGAGTACTTTTCCGGTCTTCTTAATTAGCGAATAGACTTTAAACTTTCTGCTTTCTGCACTAAGAAATCAGTAAAGATACTCATAATAGTACGCTGACGCAATTTGATATTGGCACTAATTGACATACCCGATTGTAGCGACAAAGAGCGATCGCTAATCGATACTGCTTGCTTATCCAAACGCACTTTTGCTGGAAAACGATAGAAAGGATGAACTCGATCCGGAGGCAAAGCATCAGAACCAATCCAAATCAGTTCTCCTTTAATATCACCAAATTCCTGGAAAGGAAAAGAATCAATTCTAACATCTACTTTCTGTCCCTGTCTCACAAAGCCAATATCGCGGTTGGTGATATAAACTTTAGCAACTAAGTCTTCATTAGGAACTATTTTCACAATTGGCTCAGTCGTATTCACAACAAATCCAGAATTTGAAGGTTGCATCTCAAAAATAGTTCCATCTACAGGAGCGCTAATTTTTTGATACTTCAGAGTTTCTTGTGCTTGACTGATTTGGCTGTCAATTTCGTTGATTTTCTTTTGGTTCTCCAAAATGATTTTAGTCAGTTGACTATCGATTTCAGCAATACTTCTTTCATTGACTGTCATGCGAGAAAGTAAATCCTCTTTAGAAAGCGCTTCAGTATTGCGGAGTTTTTCATTGGATTGGGCGATCGCTAACTTTAATTGCATCTGTTCTTTTGTAAGACGAGCAACTTCTGCTTGAGATCTAACAACTTCCTGCTTTTGAGTCAAATACCTCGCTCGTGGAAAAGCACCCTCCTTCATGACTGTTTCCATATCTTTGAGAATTCTTTGACCAATTGTCAGCACATCTTTAGCACTGGTTAGCTCAAGCTGGTTTTGAGTCAATTTCTCAATTGTTTTCTCTTTTTCTAGCCGAATATCCGCTAGGCGAGAACTAAAATCTGATTCACGACTTTGCAAGCGCAACTTTTGGTCTGGAGTGAAGGAGACTCCCGCTATAGAACCATTTAATTGTGCGCGATAAACTTGATTTTCAGCAGCGATCGCTTCCCGACTCTGAGTTAAAGAAGCAATTTCCGGACGAATGTTAAGTGTTGCTCCTAGTTTCTGGTTTGGTGAAACATTCCCTGCTAAATGACGGCGATAAAAATCATTTTCCTGCACTAAAGCAGCACGATTTTTTTGCAATGATACCAACTGTGCTTTAGCTGTTGTTTGTTCGAGAGTCACTAGGATATCACCTTTTTTAACTCGCTCACCATCTTTAACATGAATGACCTTAACAACACCACCTACAGGTGCTTTAACATCGGTCACTGCACCTTGGGGTTGTAGCTTACCAGTTGCGGGAATTGCTTCATCAATTTTAAAGATTGATGCCCAAATAATAGTAAAAGCGGTCATACCAATAATTGCCCAAGCAATTGTCCGCGACCAGGTTGAGGATTGTTCTAATATAACAGGTTGATCGAATTTGTATTCAGTGTTCATAATACTAAATTTTTTCTTGTTGTTGATACAAGCAGTAGTAGTAACCTTTGAGAGACATTAATTCTTCATGGGTTCCTTGTTCTACGATCGCGCCTTTATCCATCATCAAAATGACATCGGCGTTGCGGATAGTGGTGAGTCTGTGAGTGATGAAGAATACTGTTTTGTCTTTGAATGCTTCTGCTAAGTTGCGGCACACTTGTGCTTCTGCATTGTAGTCTAAAGCACTTGTGGCTTCGTCTAAAATCAGTAATTGCGGATTTTGTAAGACAGTGCGGGCGATCGCAACTCGCTGTCTTTGTCCACCAGATAAACCCGAACCCCGTTCGCCGACTTGGGTATTGTAGCCATTGGGCAATGACATGATAAAGTCGTGGGCATAAGCCACTTTGGCAGCTGCAATAATCTCTTCATCGCTAGCATCAGGATACCCCAGGGCAATGTTTTCGCGAATTGTCCCATCGAACAGTAAAGTATCTTGTAATACAACTCCAATTTGACGGCGGAGGGAGTAAAGCTCTACTTTGCTGATATCGTAACCATCAATCAAGATTTTTCCAGATGCTGGCTCGTAAAGTCTGGGTAATAATTTCAACATAGTACTTTTCCCAGAACCACTTTGACCGACAACACCTATGAACGAACCGACAGGGAAATCGACACTGATGTTGCACAGTTGCATGGGGCTGTTAGGACGGAAGCTAAAGGAAACATTATGGTAGCGAATATGACCTTCAATTGCAGGCATGAGGATATTTTGATGTTCTCCCTGTTCTTCTTCTTGGGGTGTATCGAGAATATCGCTCAAACGTTGTAAGGATAAAGCCGTTTCTTGGAAATTTTGCCATAGTTGGACTAAGCGCAGTAGGGGACTGGTGACGTAACCAGAAATAATGCGGAAAGCGATGAGTTGTCCTAAAGTGAGTTGTCCGTTGAGAACGAGATAAGCTCCTACCCACAAAACCAACAAAGTAGAGAGTTTGTTGAGGAAGTTGCTGAGAGATCCAGCAGTTGTTTGGGTAGAAATCGTCTTAAACCCAGCGCTAACATAGCGGGCGTAGCGTTCTTGCCATTGCCACCGGGAACGTAATTCCAAATTTTGTGCTTTGACTGTTTGCATTCCCGCCATCACTTCTACTAAATAGGAGTGAGTTTCGGCGTTGCGTTCGGCTTTTTCATGCAATTGTCGCCGCATAATTGGTGATACTAACAAGTTCAATAGCGCAAATAGCGGTACTGTCGCTAAAGCCACCAAAGTCAGCACCCAACTATAAATTGCCATCACAAAGATGTAAATCACGGAAAAGACTGCATCCATGACCACTGTTAAAGCCGTACCTGTGAGAAAAGAACGGATGTGTTCGAGTTCATTAATCCGCGTTGCTAGTTCGCCAACGGGACGGCGATCGAAATAAGATAATGGCAAGCGCAGCAGGTGATTGATGACTTCTGAACCTAACGAAAGGTCTATGCGGTTTGTGGTGTCTACAAATAAATGGGTGCGAACATTAGAAAGTATGGCTTCTACGATTGAGACGACTATTAAAAAGATGCCGAAAACTTCTAGGGTAGCGGGGCTATTGCCTACAATCACTTTATCGATAACGACTTGTGTTGCAAGGGGATTCACCAAGCCAAAAATCTGTACCACTATCGAAGCAATCAAGACTTCAATCAAGACTTTTCGATAGCGTCGTAGTGAGGGAATAAACCAAGAAAGACCAAATCGGGATTTAGGTGTGTGTTTTGTGGGTTGCAGCAGTAAAACTTCCCCTTCCGTACCCCACGTTTCAGCAAAGTCTCGTGACTTGCGCCGCACGAGTCCCATTTCGGGAACAGCAATGAGTAACTCCTGGGGACTGGTTTTGTAGATAACTGCAAAAGTATCTTGCCAAGAAATCATGACAGGAGGTTGCAATCGGCTGACAGCAGATGCAGGAATTTTGACTATCTGGGTTGTCAACCCCATCAACTCTGCGACTGCACCGCAAAATTGCAGGGATAGACCACCAGCGTTTTCTTGTTGTTTGGTCACAACTCGCCGCAGCATATCTCGCCGGAAGGGCGTATTAAAATACTGGCTCAACATCTGAAAGCAAGCTAGGGTTGCATCAATTGGACCTCTAGCCCGAATATAGGGATATTTTTCTCTTTGCGATCGCTTGGCTGTAGCGGGTTTAGCAACGATTTCTGCAGCGTAGGGAATATCCGATTGCCAGGAATCTGCTTCTGTAGGTGCGATCGCCGGAATGATGGATGCTGGTAGCAAATACTCTGGTATACCAATCAAACGCAGGCTTCCATGAAGAAGGAGTTTTGTGTTAGCGTTTAAGTCTATATGACTGCCTACTGGAAATGCCGCATGAGAACTACCACTGACTAGCCACAGATGGTTTTCTCTATTTCTATGAGTTAAGACGGAGCGTCGTGTAGGGAATGTTTGCACAACGGCTGTTTCCCAAGCAGTTCGTGTCAGTTTGAGTAAATCGGTGTTACCATCAGCCCGTCGATTGAGTTCTTCTCCTAATAATTCATATAGTTCTATTAGGGAGACTCGATTTTGCAATGCTTCAGCAAAGGCTGATTCTTGCTTCATTAAAGAGAGAAAATCGGTAGCAGGTAAATTCAAACAAAGCACTTCTGTAGATGCGATCGCAGTTTCACAAGCCACATCCCGTACATGACTTACCCAACCTATAACTTCTCCCGGTTGCAGCAACATCAGAGTGTCGGGTTTGTCTGACCGGGGATCGTATCCTAAAAGACGAGCTTGTCCTTGACAAATAATGCTAATTTGTTCGGGTATGACTTCCCGCGTTGTGATGGTTTGACCCATTCGATAGCGCAAAAATTGTACTTTTTTATATAAATTTTCTAAGGTCTTTTCTGATAAATGTAAAAAAGGAAACGTACCAGTTAAGAATTCTTTAATATCAACAGAAGTATTTGTTATCATATGCTGCACCAAATTTTTATCATCTTTTCCTATGCGGCGTTAGTGGATTTCTCTTGTGAGTGTTTGCGTGTCACGATCATCCAAGCTTTATCTGCATCTGATAATTGGTGAATTTGTTCTTGCAACCAACCTTCAAATAATTCTTTCAACAGACGTTGTTGCATGAATTTATCCAGCTGTGCGGGAAGAAATTTTTCTAAGCGTAGAATAACAAAAAATTCACCAAAAGGCATGGGACGCCAGATTTGTCTGGGTTGACTGACTTGAAGTTGCTTTGCCAAACCGGGGTGCAACGATCCAAGATCGACTGGTCCAACGATTCCACTTTTGTCTGCTTCTGGTCCCGCAGAATATTCCCGCGCAACTTCGGCAAAGGTTTGCTCCCCAGCTAGGATGCGAAAATACAGTTCATTAGCAATACCGAATTCTGGCGTGCGAATCAAAGAGTATATAACTCGATCTAGGTGTGGTTTGCGATGCAGAAAGTAAGATTCTAGTTTGTTTCCCCAGGTCGCTTGCTGAAATTTTTCTATTCTTAACTTGCGAGTTATAAGGGCTTGAAATTGATTGTGGTTGAGGTTGTAATGTTTCAGCCATGCTTCATGTTCGGTAGGATTACTAATTTGATGTTGTTTGAAAAATTGCTGGCTAGCTGTAGCGATTTCTTCTCTCGTGCAAGTTATTTGTGCGATCGCTCTGTCTATGATGATTTCTCGTAACAGTTGTGGCACCATGTTGTACTGTGCGAGCAAAGTTATGAGTTCTTCGCTAGCGATCGTGCGATCGGCAATCTCTATCTCATAAGCCATAACCTGCAAAACTCCTTAACTGTTTGTGATTAATTGTTAACAAGCAACTACGTAGTATTTATTGAAAAAATGCACAAAATAACTCAAACTTTGTCAAAAAATTACAATTTAATGCAGATAGTACTCAGGTTTTTAAAGTCAGTAATGTGTTATATTCTTTTGTATATCAGCTCCTCTTGAGAAAGGTGTGAGTTGATGTGTACTAAGGTAAGTTCTGGTTCTGTCAGAGGTTTTCCTCTGATATGAACCTTCCTGTGGAAGTCAAACTTGAATTAAACTGTCATATTATTCATCGGCATTGTTAGGTGACATTACGCAAGAACTTGAAGAAGTTTACATTTGTTAATTAAGATTTTTTGAGCATATCTGAAAAAATGGCCCTCATCCCCAACCCTTCTCCCAAGGGGAGAAGGGAGAAGAAATTCAACCCCTCTCTCTTTGGGAAAGGGAGAGGAAAAAACTGGCTAAGAATTATTCCTGAATGCAACAACTCCTAAAAAATCATACAGACATGGCAAAAAGGAATGCGATGCGAGCGCACCCTTTTTCCTTAGGGACTTCTAAATAAAAAAGTCTTAAAATATCTCTTGTAGTACTAAAGTCTCTCCGTCACTAGTAGACATCTCCGGAAAAGATGTAGGGGCGCAATGCCTTGCGCCCCTACTAAGACTTCGGGTAATGCATATTTAATTTTTGGAGATGTCTAGTATAGAACGGGCGTCCCCGCCCGTGCCACAAGTAGTGGTAATTTATTTCTTGGAAATCCCTTAGGGCAGATAAATAAATTGGTTCAAACCACCCTTGGATCATACAGTTCCGGAAACCCCTGTCTCATTAATTTGAAAGAAAAATAATGGTACAGTACCGGGGTGCTTCTGACGAGCGGTTTGCATAACTACTTCTTCCTCTCGGTCAATAAAGTAGTCACCACTATTCGGTTCAACAACCATATACCAGCCGTAGTGGGTCTGGATATAATTAGATTTCACGAGGTCAAAAATAACCTTACAACGACGATGAAATTCCTCGTCTTCAGCTTTAAGTTTGGCTTTCTCTTCAGCAGTCCACTGGATTTCGGGGAAAATTCTTCCTCGACGTGCTGTACGAATAGATTTAGCAGAAGTTATAATCATACGCCTTCAAACAATATCAATAATATATAGCAATCCTAAACTATGCATACAAAATTTTCAGTACATTATTACTGTAGTGGTGGGCATTGCCCAACGCCACTCCTGTCAAAGCGTAGAAAGACGCGCACGAGGGTGGTTTCCTTATATGTATTTCGCAAATCAAATAGGATTGCTATATGTAAGGTTATTGACGTAAAATTTAAAGTGGAAGCAATTCCATCTGAATGGATGCCATGACTGTTGCAAAATCAAAGCGATTCACAATTGACGAATACCATCGGCTCATTGAACTTGGATTTCTGACTGAAGGAGATAGGGTCGAGCTGATTCAAGGAGAACTCATTTCAATGACTGCAAAAGGAACACCTCATACAGTTTGTGCTTCCATTCTTTGTCGTCAACTAGATCGGCTTTTGGGTGACCGAGCAGTCATTCGCGGACAAGATCCCATAACTCTACCCAATCAAAGCGAGCCTGAACCGGATGTTGTCATTGCACGAGGAACAGATGAAGATTATCTCGCACATCATCCCTATCCCGAAGATATTTTATTAGCGATCGAAATTTCTGACAAAACTTTAGATTACGACCAAACAACAAAGCTGTCGTTGTATGCCGAAGCAGGTGTTTCTAACTACTGGATCGTAAATTTGCAGGAACGTCAACTTGAGTGTTACAGTCAACCATACCAAAATATTCAGCAAAAGTTCGGCTATCTCAACAAGCAGATTGTTTTATCTCACCAGGAAATTCCAATACCTGGATTTGAAGATACTCTATTAAACTTGAACCGGATTTTTCCATAAGGCGCGATCGCCCGCCACAAAGACAGGACGGGCGAGGACGCCACAAAGACAGGACGGGCGAGGACGCCACAAAGATAGGACGGGCGAGGACGCCACAAAGACAGGACGGGCGAGGACGCCACAAAGACAGGACGGGCGAGGACGCCACAAAGACAGGACGGGCGAGGACGCCCATCCCACAAGATGGATAACTTATTCTTGGAAATCCCTTATTGGTTAATCTCCTAAATAAATACCCAAACCGCGAGCAGTTTTTACTAAGGTATCCTCTGGGTTGACAGCTCTATACTGAGCGATCGCAAGAGCAATTGGCACAGCGATCACCTGGCGATTTTGCCATGTCACCATGTAGTCATATTTATCTTCAGCAATGAGATTGACTGCTGCTACACCAAAAGCAGCTGCTACGAGTCGATCCAGTGGTGAAGCCGTTCCTCCCCGTTGAATGTGTCCTAAAACTGTGACTCGGGTTTCTGCATTAATGCGATCGCTAATTCCATCGGCTAAGTACTGACCAATACCGCCGTATCGAGATTGACCCAAACGATTTGTCATTGTGACAGTTTCACCCTCAGCTGTACGAACTGCCTCGGAAACAATAATTAAACAGTAGTTTTTGCCTTTGTCTTGGCGCTGTTTAATTTTGTTGCAAATGTGGTCAATAGTGTAGGGAATTTCTGGAATTAAAATAACATCTGCTCCTCCAGCAATTCCCGCAGCAATGGCAATGTGTCCCGCATCACGACCCATCACTTCTAAAATCATGACTCGACTGTGAGACGCAGCAGTAAAATGTAATCTATCGAGTGCTTCTGTAGCAATATTAACTGCCGTATCAAAACCGATCGCATGTTCGGTAATCCCAATATCATTATCAATTGTTTTGGGAATACCCACTAAATTAATACCCCCTTGTTGTGCTAAGCGACGGAGAATAGCCAAGCTACCATCACCGCCAATTCCAATCAAAGCGTCTAAACCCAGTCGATGGTAACCTGCAATAATTTCTTCTGAGCGATCGCACACACTGCCATCAGGCATAGGAAAAGCAAAAGGATCGCCTGTGTTGGTGGTTCCTAACATTGTCCCACCAGAAGTTAACAGGGGGTCAACTAAGTCAATTTCCAGTTTTGTGAATTGCTCGGGACGCGCCATCAATCCCAGAGTTGCTTGACGAATTCCCAGTACTTCCCAACCTTTTCCACAAGCACAATGGACGACAGATCTTATGACCGCATTCAAACCCGAGCAATCTCCTCCACTCGTAAGAATGCCAATACGCTTGCATTTTCCCATATATTTTTTTACATTTCCAACGTGAAATATATTTAGTAGTACAATAAAAGGCTAGCAGCGTTCAATAGCTAAAAATTTCAGAGTCATTTTACTATACTTTAGTTTTTTACAAAGAGCGCGAGCGCTTTCATTTGAAGATTGATTTTACAGGAATAAAAGAGTCGTTTAAGAGCACTATATTAGTGAGGTTGTTTCCACTTTGACATTAGCTGATACAGGAAATAGTCCAATTCTGTTGTATCCTGTCAAAACAGACCTTTTCACACTGCCATTGTTCAGAGTACCCAACGAGCAAATTGTGTTTCTCTTTGCTATTTTACCTAAAATAGTGCAGCCTTACACGCACAGTAAGGTATGTCTTCCCGTATCAAGAGGTTCATCATGTTTATCGACTACATCACACTGATGCTAATCAATATGGTAGCTGGACTCTTTCTACTAGCTTACTACGTGTATCAAGACCTCGATAGCATTAATCAGAGACGGTGGATTCCTGGCTTTGGGATGACTGGCGGCCTTGCCTTAGCAACTGGTTTGCATATGATCTGGACTTGGCCAGTCGCTGGTAGCTTCAACATTGCTTTTGGTGAGATGACAGTCCTATTCGGGATCTTATTCATTGGCGCTGCTGTAGCTTTAGCACAGGGTTGGGATCTGCTAACAGTGGCAATTTACGCTTTTTTCGCTGGCATCGCTGCTATTGTGGTTGGTTTACGCATTATGAACTTAAGTCTAACACGGCAGCCATTACTTTCAGGTATTGGCTTTATCCTTACCGGTCTAGGTGGTGTCTTTGCTGCACCGACTCTTTACTTGAAAACTAACCAAACATGGCGGCTGATTGGTGCAGTTGTACTGATAGTGGCGGCTCTGATCTGGGCATTTACTGGGTATCTGGCTTACTGGAATCATCTAGATACTTTCCAAAAGTGGGTTCCAACTCCCATGCGCTAAACTGACAAATCCGAGCCTCCCGTGTTATTTAGGTGTGTTGAGCAATCATTAGGCATGGGCTTGAACTGCCAGCAACTCCTGTTAACCTCCTGATAAATGTTTGTTAAACTCCATTCCCTATTCTTCACTCCCTACTCCCCATTCCCTATTCTCCTCTTTCAGTAAATATGTCATCATCTTTCCTTTGCCTTTAACAGGAATTAAACCCCGCTTTTCTAGCAAAAACTTATCTTTTAAGCGATCGTAACTGACTTCACAAACTTGAATGCAGTCCGCTATACCGTGAGACTCCATTCGACTCGCTGTATTAACCGTATCTCCCCAAAGGTCATAAGTAAACTTCTTCAAACCAATCACACCCGCCACCACAGGTCCCGTACTAATACCAATTCGGATGCGGAATGACGAATCTCTGTCTTTGTTATACTGTTGTATGGCACGTTGCATATCCAATGCCATCCTAGCCATTGCGATCGCATGGTCGCTACGTGGAATGGGTAATCCAGCGACAGCCATGTAAGCATCACCAATTGTTTTAATTTTTTCTACTCCATGCAGTTCTGCTAATTTATCAAATTTGGAAAAAATTTCGTTGAGTAACTCGACTAATTTTGTTGGAGATGTACTAGTTGAAAGCTCTGTAAAGCCAACAATATCTGCAAACAAGACTGTCACTTCATGAAAATTATCGGCGATTGTAGTTCGCTGGTGCTTCAATTTGGTTGCGATCGTTTCTGGCAAAATATTGAGTAATAACTTTTCTGACTTATCCTGAGCAACTTCTAAATCTTTGCGAGTGTGAAATTCTTCCTTTCGTAACTTATCGTAAAAATAGACAGACAAATTACAAATTACACAAGTCCAAAATAAATACAGTCCTTGTTCAAGATAATAGGGAAATGGATACTTTAAACTAGGCTGAAACAGCCCGTACAAGCTCAAGTAACAAATTATAGTTCCTATTTGAGAAATCATATGGAGATGCCATACCACAGGAACGATTGTTGCTTGAGTGAGAAACATTAAATTCCAAATACCTATTCTTGGTTCAACAACATGGAAGAGTAAAGCAGTCCCAATTTGATTGATACAAGTTACAGACCAACTCAAAGTCAAAAAGATAAAGTGAGGATGACGGTGACCGAGTTGAGTTTTGGAGAAAAACCAACAAGTAGCTATGATTAGTTCTATAAAAATCCCAAGAGTGAGGGCGGACAACTTACCTGAGGGTTGTACGTTCAGCCATAAGAAAAATGCAATAACTGTTAAACCAACAATAAGCATAACCTCCGCTTGTAGCCGCAGTCGCTTGAGCGTAAAGCGATGGCGCTGGGCGTTGTAGGAGTCAAAAAGACTGGGAGGTCTTTTCCAATGTGATTTGATCTGGTTGATAAATGCATTAACTTGTGTTTTGTCTGAGCCGTTCCGATTTATCATACGGATAATTACGTTATTAATATTGAATGAAGGAACTCGGTACAAGAGACTGATAACAGGATGGTTCCCCAATCCCCAGTTTCTAGTCCACAGTTCCCAGTCCCAAAAGTAGGAAAAAGCATTTATATGGGTCGCACCCCTACATTAACCTTTGATCGTGGCACATTAATTTTGCATCCACCACCTCGCAGTAAAGGCTGGATGGATTTTGCTACGTGGGATGACAGAGTAGAAAAATTTCGGATTCCAGCTATTCAATACCGTCCTCTGGTAGAAGCGCTACAAGCAGAAAATACCAGTTTTATTGACGAGGCTAAAGAGTTTTATCCAATAGAGTTAGTTTCAGGTCTGGAAATGGAGCCTTATCCCCACCAAAGTGAGGCGCTAGCAGCTTGGAAGTTGGCGGGAAGACAAGGGGTTGTGGTATTACCAACAGCAGCTGGAAAGACTTATCTGGCGCAAATGGCTATGGTATCGACGCCTCGCACAACTCTGATTGTTGTTCCAACGTTAGATTTAATGCACCAGTGGTATGCTCATTTAAAAGCAGCATTTCCTGACGTTGAGGTGGGATTGTTGGGAGGTGGTTCGCGGGATAAAACTCCTATCCTCGTGTCAACTTACGATAGTGCAGCCATTCACGCGGAATCGCTTGGGGATCGCTATGCTTTCCTGATTTTTGATGAATGTCACCACCTACCAACAGATTTTAACCGGGTGATTGCTGAATATGCGATCGCACCCTATCGTTTGGGGTTATCTGCTACACCGGAACGGACTGATGGTAAGCATGCGGATTTAAATATTTTAATAGGACCGGAGGTTTATCGTAAAAGGGCTGAGGAACTCGCAGGGAAGGCGTTAGCAGAACACGAAATTGTCCAAATAAAAGTTAAACTTTCACAACAAGAAAGGGAAAAGTATAATCAACTGATTCAAACTCGCAATGATTTTTTGAAAGAATCAAAGATTTCTTTGGGTAGTATGCAAGGTTGGCAAAAATTTGTGCAGATGAGTGCGCGTTCTCAGGCGGGACGCAGGGCGATGCTAGCACACCGTGAAGCTAAGGAAATTGCTTTGGGGACTGATGGGAAGTTGCGGATTTTGATAGATTTATTAACACAGCATTATCCGGCGCGAGTTTTGGTTTTTACTGCTGATAATGCTACGGTTTATCGAATTTCTCAAGAGTTGTTGGTTCCGGCGATTACTCATCAAACTCCTGTGAAGGAACGACATGAGATATTAACGAAGTTTAAGGAGGGGGTGTATAGGACTTTGGTGGCTTCTCACGTGTTGAATGAGGGTGTAGATGTGCCTTCTGCTTCTGTTGCTATTATATTGTCGGGGACTGGTTCGGCGAGGGAGTATATTCAGCGTTTGGGAAGGGTGTTGAGAAAGGGGAAGGAGGGTAATAAGCAGGCGATTTTGTATGAGGTGGTGGCGGAGGATACGACTGAGGAGGGTACTTCGGCTAGGAGGCGCGGTGTTGAAAGAAAGCAGGGGAGCAGGGGAGCAGGGGAGCAGGGGAAAGGGAATTTGCAGGTGGTTTATGGAAGTGGTGAGGGGAAAAGTTATAGAGCGGCTGAACAGTTGGATTTGAATTATAAGACTGAAAATTCAGAATCTAAAATCCAAAATCCAAAATCTAAAATCCAAAATCAAGAAGATGTTACCTACTGATTTGCTGAGTCACAGACAAAATGGTGAGGAAATTGTTCCTAAGCGGTTGAAGGTTGATGATAAGAATTTGGAGATGGCGACGGAGTTGATTGGTTTTTTTCAGAAGGCGGTGAGTAGTACTCAGGGAGTGCTTGAGCGTCAGTTGTTGGAGTTTGAGGGTGATACTCCGGATTATAAGATTAAGCGTGGTTTGGCTTATATTTTGAAAAGCAGTTTTTGCACGTTTGAGGTGGTTAGCCCTTTGGAACCTCAAATGTTAAGAGAAAAGGTTTTTGCTTTGGCGGCTAAGTCTGTTCCGAGTCTGGAATTGACGGAGGTGACTTTGCAAACAATTGCATTGGAGTTAAGTCGCGATCTCGAACGGGAAGTTGTGTCGGAACAAGTTCGTAATGGTTTGTATGCTGATTTGTCGGAGAATAAAATTTTGACTGCTTTTGATGTACCGCAGCCTGATGGTTTGTTACACCGTTACAATTTATCTCAGGTGCAGGGGGTGTTTTATAAGGCAAGTCAATTGACAATTAATGCTCATCGGAATGTTCCGGGACAGTACAAGCTTTTGTTTCGATATCTCAAATTGTTTCAATTAATGTCTTATATAGAGGGGGATGCTGACCACGGGTTTACAATTACGATTGATGGTCCTACAAGTTTGTTTACCAATAGTACGCGGTATGGTTTGGCAATTGCTAAACTCATACCGGCTTTACTTCATGTTACTAAATGGAGTCTTTCGGCTACGCTTCAAATTCGGGATGTGTATACAAACACTTGGAGAACAGGGCGGTTTACTCTGAATTCTGATTGCGGTTTGGTGACTCATTATCCCCCAGGCAAGCCTTATGATAGTATGTTGGAACATTCTTTTGCTGATAAGTGGGATGCTCTAAAAACGGATTGGGTATTGGAGCGAGAGGTTGATTTGATTCCGATTCCTGGAAGTGTGATGATTCCAGATTTTAGATTGGTTCATCCCGATGGACGTTCGTTTTTATTAGAGATTGTGGGATATTGGCGACCGGAGTATTTACAAAAAAAGTTTGCACAGGTTCGTCGCGCTCAATCTCATAATTTGATTTTGGCTATTTCTGAGCGATTGAATTTGGAAAAAGCAGGTGTTAAATTGAATGATGTTCCGGCTCGGATTATTTGGTTTAAGGATAAATTGTTACCGAAATCTGTCCTGGCAGTGCTAGAGTGATGGATGGCTAAGGTGTAATCGCTTGCTTAACACAATAAGTATTGACAATCTGCTCATCTCATGGATGATAGTGTCAGGGTCTAGTTTCTGCTAAATCAGAAGTATGGGTAAAAATAAATTTACAACTTTATCTTTCATAGCTACTGCTATTTTATGGAACATTAATGCATCTTGTACCTTGGCTCAGGAAATGAATCCTCACATCAATAAGAGTTTACAAGAAAGCGTTCTATCAAGTTTTTATAACAAGCAGGTCTACTCTAGACGAAAACTGACTGCTGTATCAAGATCGCAGAATAGGGGAGATTGGTGGTTTTTCAAACCTGATGATATCTCATCGGAAGCAATGCGATCGCAAGGTTGTGTCCCGACGAACAAACCTGTTGGTTCTGACGCACCTGATTGGCGTTGTCCTCGCCAAACGATTAGGGTAGAGGTTGATGGTGGGGATTCGCGCAGGGAAAGTGGTGATGAATTTTATGAGGAAGAATTACAGGCTGTGTCAGGACCGGATGCAAGGGGTCGTTGGCGATTTTACAAACCTAATGATATAGCTCCAGAGGAGATGCGATCGCAGGGCTGTGTTCGCGTAAATTCTCCAGAACCAAATTGGAGTTGTCCTTCTTCAAGGATTCGATGGCAAAAAGAAGGTGGAGATCCAGAGAGATATTCTCCTGAGGAGCGCTATGGTGAAAGCGAAAGGAATGATGAAGATTATCCTGATGATTCCTATGAAGAAACATCTCAAAACGACACAGTGTTGCAAGCCGAATCAGGACCGGATGCAAGAGGTCGTTGGCTATTTTACAAACCTAATGATATCTCACCAGAGGAAATGCGATCGCAAGGCTGTGTTTTTGTCAGGTCTAACAGATCGAATTGGCGCTGTCCTTCCCCAACCATTAGGTTAGGTGTTGAGGCTGAGTATTGATAAGCTGAGAATAAAAAACAAAAACATCAGTGGGTAAATTTAGGAGGTGCTATCGCGATGACAAAAGCTGTTCCGAAACTCCTGACATTGGATGATTTCATTACTAAATATGGAGATAATGAGCGTTACGAATTAATTGACGGGGAACTTATTGATATGGAACCAACTGGACCTCATGAAGAGGTGGCTGCTTTTATCTTACGAAAAGTGAATGTTGAAATAGATCGGTTGAGTGTTGGTTGGTTTACACCTACGCGTTGTTTAATCAAACCTTTGGGAACAACAACAGCTTTCCGTCCTGATGTCGTTGTCTTAGATAAAGCGGCGCTGAAGAATGAACCTTTATGGCAAGATGAGCCTGTCATCACTTTGGGAACGTCTGTTAAACTCGTGGTAGAAGTCGTTAGTACTAACTGGCAAAATGATTACGCACGAAAAGTCGAAGACTACAGCACATTAGGCATCCCAGAATACTGGATTGTGGATTATTTAGGCTTAGGAGGTCGAGATTATATTGGCAATCCAAAGCAACCGACAATATCGATTTACCTGTTGTCATCTGGCGGAAATCGATACCAAAAACCTGCTCAATTTCAGGGTAGCGAACGTATTATCTCGCATACATTTAAAGAGTTACAGTTAACAGCAGAACAAATTTTTGCTATAGGCAATTAATATCTATCCGAGCGCTCAATATCGATTGTGTGATTATTTCATTTTTGGTAGATAAAATTTACTCTGTCTAGTTTTCAGACTTTTTTTACGCCGAACCCAAGTAATTAAGGATTGTATGTAAACTGACTGTGAATGGCAACTCCAACGTATGAAGTGGAACTATCCCGTTGAGAATCGTCTGTCTTTCCTAGAATATAAAGATGCTCGTAATCCCAAAAACAAAAGCGATAAAGTAGCAATTTAGGAAAAACAGTATTGAGAAAATTGATTAAATTGGTAACATTATCTCGATCGAAATCTCTATCGTCAAGAGAAAAGCCCCAACCTCCTTCTCCTTGAATCGTAAATTTTTCAATTTGATAAATTTCAACTAAACCCGATGCTAACAAAGCATTATTAATTGCTTCTTCTTGACTATCCCCTGACGTTAAAATGATACTATGATGATGAATATGCTTGTAGCCACCATCATAGTAGCCATATATATCGATCTCGCCTAACTCTTTAAGAATGTCATTAATTCTTATCTCAAGTTGTGATAATTTTTCTGCTTCTAAATTAGATTGCTTTTCTTCTTTGTAAGGCGAACAGTGAATGAGTTCATTAATAAATTTAGGTGTTTCTTGGGGAACAGTTGCAGAAAGACAAATCCAGCGTTGATTATCAGTAACTCTTCCCACAACAACTGAGAGGGAGTAATTAGAGTTATAGCTGAAAGTAAAAGCCTGTAAATTTTTGATTTTCTCTGTTAATAAATCCAGTAAATTAGAATATTGTTGGTATCTTTTATTTTTACTAGGTTCATCTAGTAAAATTTTTTGTGGATCTTTATTGTAAAGATGGATGAGACTCGACGCCAACCTATTTTCTTCTATCCACAGCCAATTTGTAAAAACAACTTCTGGGTCAGTTTCTCTTATCCAACCTTCAGATTTAATCAGATTTAAGGGTGTAAATTCACCTTTTATAGTTGCATCCCAAGCATAGGGTTGTAAGGTTGCACTATCTTCATGACATGGAAGAGAGTAGTATATTTCTTTTTCCAAAAGAACTTCCAGTGTTCCTAGACGTTGCTCAGTTTCAGGTTTCATGAATTTTTCCTCTTATATTTCAGATAAACGAGCGATCGCTACTGCCCGGACAATTTGATTGCCATCTTCAGCGAGCTGTTGTTTAAGTTCTATTGGTGTCGCTAGATTATCTGCTACTGCGTAACGTTCCAGCCAAGATGCTGAGTGCGCTCTCTGTTGTAAAATCTCAACAGGTGTCAGAGGGTGCAACAACGCCACCAAACGCACAAAAGGAACGTCTGACTCTACATACTCCGATAACACTGTCGCTAAATCATCTGTTTGGGGGTTATAGATTCGGCTCAAACCACGTAATGTAGGGCTGGTTTGGGTTGGGGGTGCAGTCGGTTGTATGACTAAATCTTGCACAGAAGCACGCATCGCAGCAGGTGTATGAGGATTTCGCGCTACAGCACGACGCACTTCTACTTTTTCATCCCGAGCAAGGACTTCGAGTTGAGCCGATGGTAAGTTAGGATTAGTCGCCACCGCAGCACGAATGGTTAAGTCTTCATCTCGCGCCAAAGTTGCTAATGCATTTTCTGGAGTCCGAGGATTTGTTGCTACTTTACTCCGCACTTCTGCTCGTTCATCTGTTGACAAAAACTCTAAAATATGATTTAGTACGCTCCCACTAGCAGCAACGGCTTCGCGTACAGGTAAAGCTTTATCTTGGGCTAATTTTTGCCAATGCGCTTCGGTTAAATTGGGATGATCGACTACAGCAGTATGCACATTTGAATTAGAATGCTGTATGAACTGAGTTAATAATTCTGGTGTTAAATTTGGGTTACGAGCAAGAGAAATTAAGACAGGTTCTTCCGGTTCTGTAGCAATTATTTTTGCCATCAATTCTGGTGGAAGATTGTGTCTTGATGCTACAGGTTGACGAACATATTGGGAATTATTTTCTAACAACCTCTCCATGATATTGACAGGAATTTCTTTTCTTTCTACCATTGCACCAGCAACTTCTTCATAATGCTTATTCAGCAAATTTTCTAACAATTGTGGTGAGCTATTAGGATTTCTAGCTATACCCCAAAGAACAGGTTCATAAGTATCATCTATCATTTTCTCTAATGCAGACAACGGAGTGTTGCGATGATGAGCAGCGCTCGATCTAATCCACGAAGTTGTGTTTGTTGCTAGTTTTTCGAGCGTACTGGCAGGCATTTGAGAACCTTCAAGATTTCTCAGCAAAAACTCAAATACTTCCTCTTGTGTACGACGATCTCTTTTTAAAGTGTCTTCTACTACTGCTGCTAAGGCATTTCCTGGAGTTTTCAAATTGTAAGCATTAGCAAGTTTCTTTTCTACTCCCAAAAATTCTAGAACTTCGACAGGTGTATTTTCATTTTTAGTTAGTTGAACCCACACTCTTCTGCTCAAATCTTGAGCGAGTTGAGTTAATATTTCTACGGGAGTATTTTTATTTCTTGCAATTTCTTCTCTAACTAAATCTGATTCATCCCGAGCTAATCGTTCTAAAATTTCTATTCGAGTGCGACGACGCGCCAAATTCAAACGCACGTTGACATTTTCATCTTGAGTGAGATCCAAGAGAATAGGAAGCGGTAAGTTAGGATTCTCAGAGACAACTTGACGAATAATTGCATCACTATCCTTTGCTAGTCGTTCGAGGATAGTAATTGGAGTTTTGTTGCTACGTGCTGCGGTGATTTTAGCTTCTCGATCTCCGCTTTGAAGAACTTGAGCTAAAGCATAGGGACTGTTGGGACGATTAGCAAAAAGTTGATTTGCTTGTGAAGTTTCTTCTCTTTTTTGTAGTTCTAGTTGAATTTTATATCTCGTTAAGCGGTCGATATGAGTTTCTTCAGTAGCGTTATCATGTCCCGCCACCACAGCTTGAATCTCCCGATCGGATGCCGCTAATACTGCCAAAAACTGGGCTGAAGTAACCGAATTTTTCGCCACAGCTAACCGAATCTTAAAAACTTTATCCTCTGCCAACACCCGCAGGGTTTCTTCAGGAGTTGAGGGATTTTGTGCCACCGCTAAACGTATCCAATCCCAACGACTTTGTGCTAAATTCGCTAATTGTTCCGCATCTGTATCGCAATCACTTGCTATCTCATGCTGTCCTTGTACCAAGCGCACCAACTCCGGCGGACAACTGGGGTTATATTGCACAGCGAGGCGAATAGCTAACTCCAAGTCTCCCACCAAGGATTCTAAAATTGCTAGGGGGGCTTCTGGGCTTTCTGCCACTTGTAAGCGTGGTTCTAGGCTGGGTTCTTCTGCCAAGCGTTCCAGCAGTTTGAGGTAATATCGTGGCGGTAAATAGGGGTTGCTCAGGGCTTGAATGAGATGTTGATTGGGAACCCACTCACTGAGGAAGCAGGGGGGAACAGGCGCAATTTTGAGCAATTCGACTGCTAATTTGTCATTTTGCCCCAAATAACGCGATTTTAGCACTTCCTCAACGGCATTCTGCCCATCTTCACTGATTTCTCCTGCCCAGTTGATGTGCAATTGTGCGGCTTCAGCAACCAGCGCATAGGGGCTATCGACTAAGACTCCTAGCAAGGGGCTTGGGGTTTGAGAATAACTCGCCACTGCTAGTTGTAAGGCGACGGGTTGAGTGTTAAGCTGTGCCGGGTTAGCAAGAAACGGTTCTGTATCTGAAATAGTGAGCGATCGCAACAATTCCATTATTAATGACCATACTTCTGACTACTTATTGTATTCGTTCCCCATTCTGTGCCAATACTCAGCAACCCTTTTTTCCCACTTTTTCCAATACTCTTGCATGACTTCTGGTTCAAACCAAAATATCTCAGCCTCTCTCTCTGGAATCGCTACAACTAAAAGAGCACTATCTATTTTAATACCATAATCTCCATAGTAATCATTCACTGCTCCTAAATAAGCTGTTAGTTGCAATGGGTACTCGTACAATCGCTCAATTGATTCTTTAGGCTTATCAGATGTTTTCCACTCACAAATACAAGGTACACCCTGATAACTAGCTACACAGTCCACTTTACCAGAATAGCTCTTGTTGTAGTGAAACACCGATCCTTCCACAAGTCTCACTGTATCAATCTCTTCTAACACGGGTTTGATACTTTCCCAATAAGGACGACTAGCCTCAGGACAATCAAAGTTTTTTCCAAGCAAATAACGTTCAATTTGTTTATGAGTTTGAGTTCCCCGACGGCTAGCTGTTGTGGAAATACGAGTTGCTTCTTCTATCCCAACGCGAAGTTTCCAATTGTTGAGTCTGTCCCGATCCTCTTGCGGTTTTGTCACATTTAGTATAGTTGTCACGCTTGGCAAACGGTTTCCCAAAGCATCAACATAATATTGTTTGCCATTTTCCCGCACGCATTTAGCGTTAAGAGGTGGTAGAAGTTCAATATGAGAAGGCATTGCTATTATATTTCTGAAAGGTTTTGTTGTATCTCATTTAAAGAGGGAATTAGTGCGTACCCAATACACTCTGCTAAACGAGGTGGTACTGCATTTCCAATTTGCCACATTGCTTTTTTCTTGGAACCTGCAAAAAGAAATGTATCTGGAAATTTTTGCAATCTTTCCATTTCACGTGCTGAAATAACAAGATTGAGATAAGGATGGATGTCAATACTTGTCGGTTAAGGATAGTTGAGGTGCCAGAACCCCGGTATCTTAAAGATACCGGGGTTCTCGTGTTCTCTTAACCGAGCAGTATTGGGATGGATGTGAGTTTCAATCCCTACTAAATAGTCAAAGAAATTGCAATTTTGTTTCTTTCCTTTGCGGATAGAGTGTAATCGGTTTCAATCCCTATTAGGGAGTCAAAGAAATTGCAATAGGCAAAGTGGGAAGAGTTAACAGGGCATCAATTAGTTTCAATCCCTATTAGGGAGTCAAAGAAATTGCAATTTATCTAGAGAATGATTGGTTGATCATCAGAATATCCGTTTCAATCCCTATTAGGGAGTCAAAGAAATTGCAATCAACAGGTAGTATTCACATGGAAACAATATCCGTTTCAATCCCTATTAGGGAGTCAAAGAAATTGCAATCAAAATGGGGCTAACGACAGATTGTGGGCAAAAGTAGTTTCAATCCCTATTAGGGAGTCAAAGAAATTGCAATCTAAAAATATTATCATTATTAAACTTTCTTTTACAGTTTCAATCCCTATTAGGGAGTCAAAGAAATTGCAATCGTAAGAGTTTAGCACTGGGTAGCCTGTCTTTTTATCGTTTCAATCCCTATTAGGGAGTCAAAGAAATTGCAATTACATAGAAAATTTCATCAAATCTTCCTTTACGAAGTGTTTCAATCCCTATTAGGGAGTCAAAGAAATTGCAATCTGCTATCTGTCGCGCTAGTATTTGCTTTGCTTCATTAACTGTTTCAATCCCTATTAGGGAGTCAAAGAAATTGCAATCAAGTCTTTTTCTGAAAAAAACCATGTCATACCTGTTTCAATCCCTATTAGGGAGTCAAAGAAATTGCAATAGATAATGCCTATTCGTGGTGGGGATGTCCAATTTAAAAAGTTTCAATCCCTATTAGGGAGTCAAAGAAATTGCAATTAAACGCTTGCCATTGAGCAATAATCATACGAATGTTTCAATCCCTATTAGGGAGTCAAAGAAATTGCAATCTAATCCTGCATTACACTCACCACCCTAAATACTCGTTTCAATCCCTATTAGGGAGTCAAAGAAATTGCAATTTCTGATTCCGTTAGGTCTTTCGTCGATAACTCATTAAGTTTCAATCCCTATTAGGGAGTCAAAGAAATTGCAATAAATATTTGGAGAGCAAAGGTTGAGCCAAAAATGTTTCAATCCCTATTAGGGAGTCAAAGAAATTGCAATGGCAGAAGCCTGAAAGCCAATGAGTATTCGGTTTTCATGGTTCAAAATCGCGGATGTGTCAATCATAGCATGAGAAATTGAAATTGAGTAGAGGAGAAATGGCTGAAATCCTGTCTGGGTGAGGTGCGCGGATGGTTCGAGTTGTCCAATAACCTGCAAGCTTTGCATCATAAAGATTTCAGCCATTTTTGAGCTAAGTTGTTTTCCAACACCTACCCATCCGCGAATTAAGCAATGAAAATTTTGTTGTCGCGAGGCGGTTCACCACCGATACCTTCGACTTTACCGAAGTAACAACGAATCGCACGAGTTTAGCTTATGCACTACATTATCGTTTATAGTGGGAGCAGTACATAATTCCGGTATGCGAATTATTGCCCGTAGCACGTTACGTTCGTTTTGGGAAAAACATCCTGATGCCGAGCAAGCACTAAAGGCTTGGTATGATGAAGCATCCCGTGCTAAGTGGAGTTATCCGACGGATATCAAAAGTATTTACCGCAATGCTAGTATTATTGCGAATAATCGTGTTGTTTTTAATATCAAAGGCAATGATTACCGATTAATTGTCCACATTCGTTACGATATTGAAATTATCTTTATTCGTTTTATTGGAACGCATAAAGAGTACGATAACGTAGATGCAACAACGATTTGAGGTTATATTATAATGCTTGAACTTCGTCCCATCAAAAGCGAAACTGATTATCGTGCTGCACTTGATGAAATTGAAAGGTTATTTGATGCGGAACCTGATACACTAGAGTTTAACCGTTTAGACATTTTAACGACGCTGGTAGAAGCATACGAACAACAGCATTATCCAATTGAAGCACCTGACCCAATTGAAGCTATTCTATATTATTTAGAATCGCGTGGTTTATCCAGTGATGATTTGGAGCCTATGATTGGGAGTAAGAAACAGGTTACTGAAATCCTAAATCGCCAACAGGCTTTGACTTTAGAGATGATTCGACATTTGCATCAACAATTGGGTATTCCTGCAAATGTATTGATTCAACCTTATCCCTTGATGAAAAATTTGGCTTGATGGTTCAGCATCAAAATCTGGAAATTTTTGGGGAAGAGCATCATCAAATTGAGTCATCGCTCTTTGCCCTCTGGTTCAATTGTTAGGTACTCTTGAATATTTCCATTTCTGATAATCCATAGTTTTCCTGTCACATCTGTAGCTTTCAATCCAGTAATTAGTGTTTCTATTGCTTCACGTCAATCATTAAAATTAGAACGGGGAGATAACCGAATGACCACGATTCCTGCATAGTTTGAAGGATTATATTTCAGGCGATTTCCAAATCCTCTGTCGGAGGTAACTAGTATCCTACCTTCATCACGGCAGATATCAATTAATTCTTCATCTGGTGCTGAAGTTAGTCCTTGTTCTCTTACTGTTGTGTTTCAATCCCTAATAGGGAGTAAGTGAAATTGTAATAAAGCACCCGGTTCTAGAGTGCGGTCAAAGAAGATACGTTTCAATCCCTAATAGGGAGTAAGTGAAATTGTAATGAATTGGGTGTTCTCGCCAATATAGGGATGGAGTAAGAGTTTCAATCCCTAATAGGGAGTAAGTGAAATTGTAATCAGCGATCGCGTTTTTGTTGCTAGCGCATAACAAGTTTCAATCCCTAATAGGGAGTAAGTGAAATTGTAATACAGTATATGCGATCGCACCCAAAATGGCACAATATTAAGTTTCAATCCCTAATAGGGAGTAAGTGAAATTGTAATAAGCTTGTTTATTTACAGAAATTGAATATAAAGATGTTTCAATCCCTAATAGGGAGTAAGTGAAATTGTAATCTATTTGGATAAAATCAATGCGAAATCCTTCATAAGTTTCAATCCCTAATAGGGAGTAAGTGAAATTGTAATACAGTTTCTTCAGTCATAGGTATCTACCACGCGCTGTTTCAATCCCTAATAGGGAGTAAGTGAAATTGTAATGATAGTGGGAAAATTATTCAATTTGTAGGTTTTTCATCGTTTCAATCCCTAATAGGGAGTAAGTGAAATTGTAATAGCAAATTGTTTTATTTCTTTATCTCCTTTTTTGTTTCAATCCCTAATAGGGAGTAAGTGAAATTGTAATATCTCTGTAATATTATCTTTAATAGATAGATTTAGTCCAGTTTCAATCCCTAATAGGGAGTAAGTGAAATTGTAATAATGCAAAAACTGGTGTTAGCTGTAATAGCAATTCTGTTTCAATCCCTAATAGGGAGTAAGTGAAATTGTAATGTTGTTGATTAATTTGATTTTCGTAATCTGCCTGTTTCAATCCCTAATAGGGAGTAAGTGAAATTGTAATCTGATGCTTTTAAGAACCCAATAATTGATAAGTTTATGTTTCAATCCCTAATAGGGAGTAAGTGAAATTGTAATCCTACATACTCGTAATATCGCCAAGTACTCTTGGAGTTTCAATCCCTAATAGGGAGTAAGTGAAATTGTAATTTCTATCTATGGCTTACCAAAAACTTTGGGCAAGACGTTTCAATCCCTAATAGGGAGTAAGTGAAATTGTAATTTATAGAAATAACTCAAGATTCTACTGGTTCAGTGTTTCAATCCCTAATAGGGAGTAAGTGAAATTGTAATTTGTCGCAGATACATGATATCAAAAGAGCTTATAGGTTTCAATCCCTAATAGGGAGTAAGTGAAATTGTAATGTAAGCTTTATAGCGCGTAGTATGGTGCAGAATTTTGTTTCAATCCCTAATAGGGAGTAAGTGAAATTGTAATGGCAAAAGCCCAAAAGTCAATCGGTATTTGGTTTTCATGGTTCAAAATCGCGGATGGATAAATCATAGCATGAGAAATTAAAATTGAGTAGAGGGAAAATGGCTGAAATCTAGTCTGGGTAAGGTGCGCGGATGGGTAAGGCGCTCGAATTGCCGTAAACCCTTATCCCAAAAGGAAGTTAGCCTTTTTTCTAGTAGGTTCTTTTTTTACACCTACCCATCCGCGAATTAGGCGAAAAAAATTGTGTCGTCGCGTACTGGCTCTCCACCGATACGCTCCACTTTGCCAAAACAGCAGGCGCATAGAAAGTAAAAGCGGATGCTGTCGGTGTCGGGCTTTATCAGTTTATTCAAGCGCGATCGCAATTTCGCATACTGGGTGTCAGTGAGTTGGCACTCAAATACGCTGTATTGTACCCACTGCCCGTAGGATTTTAGCACGCTATGGATTTTTGTACGGCGCTTATCTTCTGAAATGTCATAAGACACAACAACATTCATTGTTTATTTTAGTCTCTAAGCTAATAAAATTGTCTAACTCTATACAAAACCTAACTCTTGTGGGACGGGCGTCCTCGCCCGTCCTACTGTGTAAACAAGCAGCACAACAGCTTACTTCACCACAAGTGGTGGATATTTCTCGATTTCGCCCATCAAGTATTTAGCTAGGAATCGAGCTTGGATTTCAAAAGCTTCTTGATAAGTGCATTTGCGTCCGAGAACCGGATGCTTAAACTCAGATTGCTTTTTCTGTGCATACAGTTGCAAAAATGTTTTTCGTCCTTCCTTGGTAAGGGAAACAGCGTTACTGACAGGTTCTTGTACAAAATCCTCAGCCTTGAGGAATTGCTTATTCAAAGCGGATAGCACCACAGCATCGACGATAACAGGTCTAAACTCCTCCATCAAGTCTAATGCTAGGGATGGTCTGCCGTAACGTTGGCAGTGTAAATATCCTAGATAGGGGTCAAAACCTACAATGTTAACGGCTCCTTGAATATCATGACAAAGTAAAGAATAACCAAAGCTGAGTAAGGAATTGACGGGATCGGTAGGAGGACGACGAACTCGATTAGTAAAGGAAAATGCCATGTTACGAATCATTTGATCGAAGCAGCCAAAGTAAGCTGCACTACCTGCACCTTCCAGTCCTCTTAATGAATCAATGTTGTGAGTTGTGTCAATGGGTGCAATTGTTTGCTCTAGACGATGGATAAAACTAGATAAGTCTATATCGCTGCATTCTCGTTGACGGCGCACAAGAGTAGTCCGGTAGTTTTTGAGTTTACCTCGTACAAACCCCTGGACGACATGAATTGCTTGGGGTGTATCACCAGCAGCTTGCCATTGGGCTTTACGCACAAATATGTTTTTTGTCATTTCTGGTTCCAAACGTCCTAAATAACGACCTGTATCTGTAAGAAATGTGAGCGGAATTTGACGCTGCAATAATTCATTGACAGCAGCCGGTGAAACTGTAGCGCGTCCGAGCACTACAACACCATCAACTTTGAGAAGTGGCACATCTAAAATGGTTGTTTTCTCAAATTTGACGTGCAACCGTTCATCGACTTTCCCAATAAATGCGTCTTCTTGCGTGATATATACTGTTCCCATAGTTTCTCAATCCAAAATCTAAAATCCAAAATCCAAAATACTCTTAGGCTTCTTGATACCGCCTTACTTTGTCTGTAGTTCCTGGCAAACATCTCGTATAGAGACTGCATCCCGTACAGCGCTTTGTCTTTACGGCTTGTGGCATAACACCCGTACAGATTAGCTTTTGTACGAATTCAATGGTTGCGATCGCACTTTGACGCAATTCTTCATTTATCTCTACCAGTTGGCGTTGGTGTGAATGTGCGTAGTAGATGTAACCTGTCTTGATGGTTTGTCCAGTCATTTCTTCCAAACATAAAGCTTGGGCGCAAACTTGTAATTCATCGTTATCCCATTCGCCTTTTTGTCCGCGTTTGTATTCAACTGGATACCATTCACCATTTTCTGATTCGATGAGATCGGCTTTACCGATAAGTTTGTATTTTTCCGATTTCAGCCAGATAGCTCGAACTTGCCAAGTTTCTTCTCGATTTCCTTCTCCAACTGTGTGAACGCGATCATGTAGACTTGTTCCTTCAATGGTATATTGGTTATCAATAAATTCACTGGCACAGAACATTCTCCAACAGCGATGCGGACAGTAAGCATATTGGTTTAATGCCGCGATTAGAACGTATTCTTCTGTTTCATTCATGGTTTTTGCTAATTGCTAATGGTTAATGGCTAATAGTTATTCGCTATCAGCCATTAGCTATCAGCTGCTAGCAGTTTTTAATCGCCGTGTTATCCCCATTCCCATCGTTGTTTTCCGTCCAAGCCCTGCATATAAGGCAAAATCAGCAAGGGCGTTTATTTGCTTAACAGCAATGGGTTCAACTTCTCCTAGAATTCGATAGTTAATTTCGCCAACACAACCAATAAATTTGTTGTCATAGTTGCTCACAACTTCAGTGTTGATGTTTACAAAGCTGGGATAAATGGACTCGATGGGGACGTGAGTAAACTCAGTTCCACTATATTTGTTCCAGCGACTGAGAAGACTGTTAAAAACACATTCTCGGATAGGGAGAACTGTGTCGTATCCACCTTGGCGGAAGGCTACAGGTGTGGCAAAACTGAAGGAGAGAGTGCGATCGCGATCGCTTGCTTGCTCGTACAATTGAGCATATGTACAAGCATTAGCCCAAGGCTGTGTTGGTTGAGGAGTTCCCAAGATACTGGTAATGTGTAAATCAGCAGATCCCAAATGCCAAGGTTGTTCGGGGTTGAGATTGAGCCAAAGTGGAGTTAGTTTCCCAAAGAGGGTATCATCTAGCAGAGAGATTCGCCACCAGCAGGATGTACCAGGAGGGATGGGTTGTTCGTGGGTGCATAGTAAGGTATGGTGTTTGTGGAATTTGCTGTTGCGATCCAATTTCTTGGGTATTGGGTATCCTTCCCGATGGCGTTGCACTTGTAAAGGAGAAAGAGTAAACGCTTTGTCGGCGTTGGATGTGTGTAAGTAATCTCCTAGATCGCGATCGACATAACTGATAAGCGTGAGGAACAAGGCGTGGTAGTGTCTACCTGATAGAAATTCGGGGTAGATAGGGGACTGGGGGACGAGGTTAAGAACAAGACTGTGCGGCATAATTGAGATTTGTTAAGTAGGGTGGGCATTGCTAGCCCTGTCAAGACGGATAAAAACTTCAGGAAATTAATAGTTCTCTCTCTTCTTCCCTCTGCGTACTCTGCGTCTGTTGCGGTTAAATAAATTACTTTTAAACCGCAGAGGCGCAGAGAGCCCAGAGAAAAAAGATGAGGAATTGCCACCTGAATTTCAATTTTATGAGTCACTTTGACAGGGCTGAGTAAGCATTATTGCCTACCATTATGCTTCAACCCTTAAATCGATACTGCATTCGAGATGGAAGTCGTAGTTTTTCAGATTTGTTTGGATTGTCAAACACGTAATACTCTCCTTGACGAATGCTGATATTTTGAATCAGACTCACAGGAGGCATATTAACGACATCGTAGCTTACGACTTGATGAGTAAACATCACATCCAAAGGATTAAGTGGGTAAGCGAAAGAGAAGTCACCAGTTTTTAATTCAAATTTCGTAACTTCTTGATTCTGTACCTCTGCTTTACTCATCCATTTACCCAAGCGAATCCATTTTGGTAATTCGAGTTGCTTTTGAGAAATCACAAAAAACTCAAATTGGCTTTCTGGCGCAATCTCTTTTGCTCTGCCAAAACTAGGAATATTTTTCTGGGTTTTCTCCATCTCAACATGGTAGTTATTGTTAGCATACTTCCAAGTGTTAAGAGTTGTAGAATGGTGAATTGAATGTGCGGGAGTTACATAAATACCCTGTTGATTCAGTGGTGTTAAATGCTCCTCATATTTGGGAACTTGTTCGGGACAGAAATAACGATATGAGTGTTCTTCAGAAACAGTGGTCGAATAAACCTCACTATCTACTAACCCCATTGCGTAACAAAGAGCATAGTTATGAATGACTGCTTCTGTTTCGTAGAGTCTTCCTATCTCGCGAGTTGCGTAATACAGGCTGTCATGTAATTCTAAACGACAGCAGTAAATAAAGGTCATAGTGGTTACTTAGCGGGTACTTTGTCTTTACCTTTTATATGTTTATGGGCATAAGCTTTCGCTTCATCATCTGCTTTTTTGAGCATCTTTTTCAGCGATTCTTCATTAGTAGTGATAGCTTTAACTTCATTAAGCAAAGATTTAAATGTTTCACCGATAAAGTCTTCATGCACGAGAAATTCATCTTGCATCAAGCTAGCAATAGTATGAGCAGCTGCTTCAGTAACATCGTCTTCATTTAATGGTTCTGTAGAAGCTAAGGTTACATTTTTCTTCATGTAATCATAAATTGCTTGAGTCCAGCGTAAATTGCTAACAATCTCTCCGTCAGCAAATATGATACCTATCAATTCATTGCGAACTCTTCCTGTACGTGTAGTCTGTGCGCCATAGTGGCGAGTACGTAAGATGTTATTAAACACATACAAAAAACTAGCTTCTGTGGGATCTTTTAATGTAACAATGCTGGGAAAGAATATTTGAGGTTTAATGTGGTCTTGCTGATTAATTCGGCTAGTCACTTCACCGGGTTTGGAACCATTTTCACCCTTAGATGCCATTGTACCATTTTCAAAGGGAGCATTAAGAGTAAATGTTTCATGAGATTCAGCAAAGTCAGTGATGGAAAATGCTGTATCTACCACGACCTTTGATTTTTCTGAACCTGAATCACCGATAGCAAAACCATAGATAATACAGTCAGGATTATCCATTGCAAATTTAACGTTATACTCGCACTCTTCAGCAGTCATTCGACCATAATTACGGAGTAATTCTCGACCAACTAAACGCTCTGGAGTTGACTGTTTGCGTTTAAACATCGTCAAGCGACTGATAGTGGTTTTATCATCCATACCTGCTCGGACTCGTGATTTATTCAGTTCGCCATCGGTTTGAAATAATGGATAGGATTCAGTAACGCGTATTGTCAGAAAATGAACGTATTTGCCCATTGGTTTATAGGGAATGTCAGTATGAAAATGTTTAGTATCAACGGTTTTTAGAAAATTCATGATATTTCTCCAAGAGTTTTGAGCTAGTTACAGTTAATATTGCAATTTGGGGAGTATAAAGCTGGTTAGAAGTTTGGATACGCAAAATACTCGTATCGCCTAAAGTTATTCATTGGCATCTGAATCATCTACATCCTCATCTAAATCATCAGTTACATCTTCTCCTTTTGCAGGACGTTCTTCATAATTCGATAAACGGTAAAGGTACTCGCAAGTGTTACGAATGTAATTCATTTGACGACCTTGTAGACGAGCGCGATCGCCTACAAAAGATTCGTTAAAAACCTTAACAACAAAATATTCAGCGAAATCTCGAATAGCGTGTAATTCCTCCTCTTTTTTACTAATCATCCAGCGTCCTTCTGCTCTAGAAGCGTGAACTCGCTTCATTAACTGGAAGACTTCTGCTGTTACCAAATCAATCAAAGCATCATCGGAAAAACTAGTATCAGCTTTGAGAATGACATCAGCAGCCACATCAATAGGTTTAAGAATGGCATTGGCTGGAATTGGTTGTCGCCCAGTTTTTTTTGCATGTCTGTAAAATTTTCGGAACCGTTCTGTTAATTCTCTGGGGTGATTTAATGAAGATGCTTGTGTCACTGTCCATTTCTCCAATTGAAAATCATATTTTGCATGAGGATCGAAACACGGGTAAAAGTAATAAGCATAAAGCTTGATTTTATTAATACTAGGCGTTTCCACACCCTGTCTTCGCGTCCAGCTTTTGAGGTAGCTAAAGACATTGAGCGGACTTGTCTCTAAATCTCTTGCTAATTCAGAAAACTTACCCCAGTTAGAATCATATTTCCCTTTATTTTGTTTGGCATTAACATCAAGATGTATTGCATAGGCAGCAGTTAATACATTAAGTGGTGCAGAATATTGTTTGTTATTTTCTTCCCAACCCTCAAGAATGTAGTCAAGACGGAATTTATCTCGTCCCACCAATACCCGAAACGCTGCTGGCGCACTATCCAAAAAAACAGTTTCTTCAAATTCAGCGCCATCATTAAATGGTGGAATGGGTGACTCAGATACGACAGTCTTTACATCAAGAATCATTGGAAAGGCAAAGGCTAACCAACTTGGCATAACCCAGGATTCGGTGTCAGTCGGATCGAGTCCTGGTGGTAGTGCTATGAAATAAAATGTCAACGGTTGGTCTTCGGGATAAGACAGTTTGAATGTACGATCTTGCTTGTGTTCTGGATGGTTATCTGGTAAATCTTTTTTGCGCTGTAAGTCCTCATCAATCAGGAACGTATCAACACTTTGATAGCGTTGTCGCCCAAAATCCGCTTGCAAATCATCATTGATGAAGTGATTGCGGATGCTGGCATTAAAGCGAGTTTGAGCAATGTTGGTATAAGCCCACTGAAGAAACTTGTTCGTCTCTGGCGTGCAGTAATAAGTTGGATAAAAGTAAAGATAACGGTATTTACCATCCTCGAACCGTTTACCTACCGCCTGAGTTTGATTCATCAGGATTTGACGAAGCATCATTTCTATACCTGCAATACTGGAAATGTTGCGTTTTGCATTGGAACCACCTAGCATTTGCTTATTTGTATAAACTTGAGGAGTAAACAGCACAGCAGATTCCATTTGTTCTGTGACTGTGTAGGCAGAATGGGAAACAGAGCAAATTAACTGCCTTCCACGCCCAGATTTCTTCGCAAGTTGATAGCGTTCCAACTCATCCAGAAAGACTTTTGTAGAATCAACATCTTGGTGCTTATCCTTTCCAGGGAGAATGACAACGTGCTGTACCCACAAGCGCAAATCATCCCACCCATCCGGTAACTGGTATTGCGCTACAATTGGCGAGATTAACTTTGCTAGATGGTTAATAACACCTTCACAAACTTCCTCTACATTTTCAATTCCTGGGTGACGCTCTAAGTACTTTGCTGCTAGATAATACCACTCATAAGGCACACCGCCAGTATTGCCCTTAAGTTTCAGTTCCTTTAGCTTGTCATTAATGCTTTGTATTTCTCGAATTTGGGGTAAAGATTTCTCTAAATTCCAGAGTTTTGCCACCTCTCCTACTAAATCTAAATCGGGAAAGGGTGGTAATTCCTTCTTGCTTTTCTTGCCCTCCTTTCGGGATTCTTCAATCTTATTAACCTTCTCTCCCCAAATTTTACGAGTGATGACATCACCAAACTCAGCAATTTGATCGATCCGAATATCGTCGGAAAATTTAAAATTATAATCAGCCGAGAGAACACCTTGCTGTTGAAATTTGACTAAATTATCACTACGGCTTTTAGCAACTGAATTTTTACCAGTCTTCAGAATGCGTAAAGTTGCTTTTAGTGCAACGCGCATCAATCCTATATCATCAAAGAATTTATCATAATACTCGGCATATTTCATGCCTTTCCCGTCTCTACCAAAACCAGTTTGACGTTTGATGAGTTGCCCACCACAAAATTCTTTAATCTTGTTAACAACTCTATTTGGTAAGTCTTCAGTCGATATTAAAGGTGAATTACAGAGTGTTAAGTAAACGACACCTGTTGGTAAATACAACAATGGCTTGTAATATTCATATTCTCCTGTATTTAAACTTGTATGAGCCTCCATCAGAGCATTATTCACTACATTAGTTAGAACACCCCTGTTCTCAGAAACCCTGTGATAACTTAATTTCAATTGTCCATCGCTGAGGCTGTGAAGAATGCCATTTAAAGTACGATGTTCGGCATCTTGAGGATGTTTTATAACCGAGGCAAGTAAATCAGCTATACAAGTTAAGTCAGCAAGACAGACAAGGACATAATCATTAAGTATCGGTTGCAGACCATGTTCGGAAAGATTTAAATTCGTGTCACTTCTACGCTGGGCATTGTACGCAATGAATAGCAAGTCATCACGGTATTGTTGCCATGCTTCTGGTTCATCGGGGCTGATAAACTTGTCAAGATTTAATTCCCGAACAATTACATCTATAATGTCACGGTGTGCTGCGAGAGGCAATTCACGGATTTTTTGTTCTTTATCTAACGATATTGCTCTGTACACCTCTGGCATTGTTGGGAAAAATCGATAATCAAATTTTTCAAAATCATGTAGGATAAATCCAGCAATCAATAACCGCCTTTCTTTCTCTCTAATGACTCGTCTAGCTGTTGTGTCTAGTTTTTTAAGACGACGTTCAATTAAATTAGCTGGTAGCAACCCATTAAGTAAGTGTGTATTTAAAGACTGATCACTTGCATTATCTCGTCTAACATTTTCTTTACCTTTCTTTTTGTCGAGATAATCAAAAAATTTACCACCCTTTGCCGTTACTCCAATAGCTACCTGTAGTAACTTTGGTAATACGTACTGGCTAAAGTCCTGCATGATTAAGTCATCAGGGTTTTCCGTTGCGATCGCTCTTTGCAGTAACTTGAGAGTGAGGAGTTCAGATGCCTGAGTTTCAACTTTGCGATCAGACGTTATTTCAAAGTCTGAATCATCTCCAGACATCCAATCATCGCCTGAGTCATTCAACTCTGTGGCGTTAATATCATCATTAGTTTCAAAGAGTGAGAGTTGTTGCGCTGGTTCTTCTGATTTTTTGCTTTTATTCGGCATATTTTACTAATGAAATTACTTGATAACAAGGTTCTTAACTAGCAAGATTTTCTAGTATGTAGAGACGCAAAAGTTTGCGTCCCTACATTTACTGTTATAAGAAGAGAATTGTAACCAAGAAGAAGAAAGCTTTAGTAAAGCTACTTTAGGAGTGGTTCTTGCTTGGGTCTGTATACAGCCCTTAATAGTGACTTAACCAGCCATAAGCTATATAAATAGTTTCTGGGGGTTGAGACGACTTACGCCTGACCTTAGTCCCGTAAGCTACTAGTGAGCTTCTGTCCTAAATGGAGAAGGAGAAAATTTACCCTCCCAAGAACTACAAAATGCTTGATGCTACAACTAACCGATATTCAAACTGGTTGTGAGCAACTTTCCGCAACTCGATTGAGTAACCTTTCTTGCGAGCTTCGTACACTGTATGTCCAAAACGCCAGCTAACTTTAGTGGCTAGTTCATCGCTAGAGTGCCAGCGACCATCTCTGAGGATAGAGAGTAATCGCTTGAGATTTGACAATCTACTCATCAGCTTTTTCATCTCCTTTACTTTGATAAACGGCTCTGTTAGCCCAAAGACTTTTATAATCTGGGCTTCAGCAATTTACTTATTGCCAAATTATTGTTTGCGATAGCACTTGTCAAGAGTTATTGAAAGCTCAGAGATATTCAACAGTTATTAGCGTTGAATATGTCAGCGCTTTCTGGTAATTTAATAGTTGGACGCTGTAGGGTAAGTAACGAATCCCTATTAGGGATTGAAACGAATATGTCTGTGCTTAATCCCGAAAGCTTCTTCATCAACTTATATTGACTCCCTATTAGGGATTGAAACTCTAAATTACCCATATCTCATTCCCCTTGCTCTTGAGCCAGTTTGCTTGCGTATCCACTAGCAGTGCAGATTGTCCAAATGCTATGGAATATGGTGGCATTGCATCATGAATGCTTGATTGGTCGCTAATTGGGTAAATCTGGAAATGCATCGGTAGCTGTAGCCGACACCGTACTTCATCTAAACGCAAAGGCACCACATAAGAAACCAAAGCTTGTTTCTTCAGTTGCTTGTTAATCTCACTAATCCAGTAGTTCCCTGGCTGCCAAACTTGAATACCTAATAAAATTTGGACTTTCCAAGCATTGGCAATTGGTTCAAGGTTTCCAAAATAGGTAAATTTCCAATCCAGTCTTTCTTCGCGATATCCAAGCAACTTCATAAATCCCAGACAGTATTCAAATCTGCTCTTAGGGATGGGGGTCTTGGTGCGTTCTGCGATCGCATAGCGCAGCCGTTCAAATTCTGTCCCCTTCATTGGTTCAATTTCTAAATTGCTAAGAATCCCAGGTAAATCATAAGTTTTGAACTTATCCACCTCATTTGTTTCCGTAGTGTCATATATCCCACATAGCAATGGACTTGTACCCCGAAAACTAGTTGCTTCATCTAAAATTGGGTTTCCCTTACCTTTTGCGGCTGTTAGTTGCTGCCATTCACTTTCCCACTCTTTGCTACGAACAAATACAGCCTTGAGGTTTATCTTTCTCTTGTCAGTACTAAAAACTAGTTCACAATCTTTCTTGAATGCTTCTTGGCTATCTTTATACTGCTGCTTAACATTAGGATGCCCTAGTTGTCGGACAAGCCGCATCGACTGTACTGCGCCCCATTTAAAGTAATAGCCTTCAAAATTATTGATTTTGCGGTAGTTTGCCCGAATTTCCTCGTGGAAAAATGGACGTTCGTAAACCTCTTCTGACTTCAACGATGGAGAATCCCCCCTAAAAAGCTTATCAATTAAAAAATTGGGTGCTAATGCGTAGGCAGTAAAGTCGTTAAAAGTTATATACTTACCATTGCGTTCATACCCATCATGGCGTCCTAATCTACCTAAACGTTGGATAAAACTACCAGCATCTGCTGACTCAAAAAATAGAGTATTGATTTTGAAGTCTACACCAACATCAATGGTGCTAGTCCCCAAAACTAAATCAGCTTCAAGCGATTCTTCCTTTGTTCTCTTTCCTGACAAACCAGTGTTTTCACTAACTTTAAACCCATGCGGTTTGAGAAAATTATCAAAAAAATTAGTTAAACGCTTGACTGCAGCAATTGAGTTGAGAATAATTGCTACTTTGCCGCCACTTTGCAAATGAGACAAAATCAATTCACTATTATCTTTTAGCCAAGTTTCAGACGCTTTTGAGGTAGGTTCTAGCAGGACAAAATGTAAGGCAATTTGCCGTGAGACTTGACGCCAACCTTGAGATTTTAACTGCTGGCACTCAGCTACAGTATTAGGAAATTTATACTTGTTTTCTTTTAATGGCTCGATTTCATGACAGCAAAAGCCTGCTATTTTAAGCCTATCAACTAATTGCGGATTTGGTGTTGCAGAAAGAAACAAAAACTTTTTGCGCCGATTGGTATGACGAATCAACAGCATAGTATTGATTACACTAGCAATTTGCGGTGCTTGGAAAACGTGAAACTCATCAAACAAAATTACATTGAATCGCTTATCAATCCTTCCCCACAACTTATCTGGGCTATCGTTGAAAAGTAAATATGCTCCTCGATGCAAGTAGTGAAAAATATCAGGATTTGACAATAAAATTTCGGTTTGTCCAACCCGTGTTTCTAAGGCTGCACCTTTTTTTAAGTTTTCTTGTTCCGCATAAATTTCTAATTCTTGCCCACTCAAGCGATGAACACGCGGTTCGTGTTCAGGCTCAAATAGCTTAATGTATCCCCCAATTTGCATTTCTTGATCTCTTGCAAGTTCGTTTGTTGGATATAATCCTAGAATTGTGAAGTATTCCAGCAAACTTTCCAAATAACTGCCTAAGCTTTTCCCATCGCCTGTAATAGCGTAGTTGAAAATAACTTCAATATTGGGATCGCGTATTGCCTTCAAAGTTTCTGCTTGATGCCAAGAAAGCACCAAGTCCTTTGGAAGTTTCACACCCTTTGGAATATCTGATGCAGATGCAGGGCATGAATAAACAGGTTTAAGAGTAATTTTGTCTTCGGACATACACTAAAATAGTGTCCGTAACTTGTTGTTGAAATCTATCTTGGCACTCAAAATAGTGATTGACAAGAGATACATGGATAAAAGTGTCCGTATAAATTCATGAGCCGAAAAGGTTTTTCGATTACCCTGTCGTTGAAAGAACAGGACAAAGCCGAACTAGAAAAGCTTGCCAGTGAACTTGGTATGATGTGGGGCGATCGCCCAAACATTTCCAAGCTAGTGGAAGCGATCGCCAGACGCCGACTGCTGATTACTCCTAATAACAATTGGTCACAAGAGCGCATAACAGCGTTAAAGCAAGCTATGTATGCCTTAACAGATGTTGGCAAAGTAGAGGAAGCTTTGCTCATTGCCAATCTGTTGTTAGAACGCAGCGAGCTATCATTGCCGCTACGAGCAGAAATAGAACGCTTTGTAGGGAATCCCCCTCCACCCTGGCGAATAGAACTTAACCAATATATCTATCGCCAGCAACCATTTCAACTTTCTTACCAAGATGCAACAGGGCGGTTGTGGAACTTTACTGTTCGCCACGCCAAAATAGTTCCTCATGAAGAACGGCAATATCTTGATTGCTGGTGTGAAGAAACAGAAGGAAATCTAGATGTCGAGGAACTTCATCACAATTGGAGTTTGCGTCTAGACAGAATTCCAGAAGCAGGTGTGAACCCAATTTCTGGTAAATGGCGGTCTAATTTAGATGAACTGCCAGTAGAAATGCATATACATGGACGCTTGGCTTTTTCTTATAAAACCAAAAATGAGGATGTTGAGAGCGAATTATTAGAAACTTCTCCACCAGTCCGCCGAGTCGTCAGACGCATCTCTAGTACCTACTGGTTTACGCGTGAAGTTTTGCGAGATGTACCAGATGTATTAATTATCTCGCCAGAAAATGTACATCTGCTGACCAAAGAAAAACTCAAAGTGTTTTGCCAGCGTTACAATCTGAAAATTTCTTCTTAAAACTTCGTTGGAACTGGATTTAATACCAATCCTCTATAAAGATACTCGTAACTTAGCCCGCGCAGGCGGGCTTCGTTTGTATAGCCCTAGGCTTCTAGCCTGAGGGAATATTAAGCATAAATTTACAAAGTATTTAGTATGAGGGTATAAATTTTACTCCTCACCTATACCCTCTTGTCCAGCCTGAACTTCTGGACTCAAAGGAATTTCAACAAAAACATCCCTTGACATTTCTGCACCATAGGCAAGACAAGCAAGCACGTCTTCTCGCTCAATACTTGGGTATCCTTCTAAAACTTCTTCAATAGTTTCGCCACCAGCTAAAATATCGAGAATAAGATAAACTGGGATGCGATGTCCGCAAATACGAGGTTTGCCAAAACAAATATTCGGGTCAATGGAAATTCTGGAGAGCAAATTATCTCTAGTCACAGGGTTCCCCATCCTTCTGCCTCTAGTGAATCAAGATAAGCTGTAACTTGCTGTACGTATAACCGATATTGTTCCAAAGCCTTTGGAATAACCGAAAATACTATTCTGCTGTTTATATCTTCATACAGATAAACTAAAATATTCCGCATTCCAACAGATTGTGCCAGTTCATCTGCTAAATTTTGAGTTATGATGCCTTTCTGTCCAGCTTCACTAAAAGAATCAAAGTTTGTAGTTGGATTAATTTCATATAACTGTAGTAACAGATATTTATTAATATCTGTTGCTGCTTCCACCATGAGTTGTATGAGTCTTTCAACAATTAATTGCCGATCAAAATCACCCAAATACTCATCAAGACTAATCGATTTAAACTTTTCCAAACTGTCGCAATATTTTACAATCAACCGAATTCTAACTAAAACGATTTCCCAGTCAATGTTTCTCATAGTCCCCACTTTTTCAATGCCATTTCGATAAGCTGGCGTTGCTCTTGGCGAAATTTCTTCATTTCTGACTCTGGTCTTAATGAAGTGCTCCGAAAATATTCATATCCTCCTGGATCTTTCTCATAAAGAAGAATACCATCACGAGCAACAAAATGGGCTACTAACCAGGAAGAATTATTCAGTTCTACTACATCAATTTTTTCGGGATCTATTCCAAACGATTTCCCAAGAATGAGAGGAACTTCAAACCACCCCCAATCATTATCCTTTATATGTGACTTTCGGTCTTCTTCATTGAAAAGTACGGCAAAATCCCAGTCACTTTGAGTATGAGTTTTGCCAGTAGCTCTAGAGCCAAACAAAACTAACATTTTGAGATAAGGAATTTTTTCAGGCAACTGTTGGGCAAGTTTTTCAATCTCTTCAATTGTTGGTGTGCTCATGGCAATTTAAAGAAGTATTAAGTAACACAAGATTAAGTTAATTGTCGTGCGTAGACTAAACAAGCCATTAAGTCTTCCCTTTCTAACCAGGGATAACCCTCTAGCAGAGTTTCAATAGTATCACCTGTAGCCAGCATCCCTAAAATATGCTCAACGGCTAGACGATGACCTCGAATAATCGGCTTAGGGACTTCCAAATAAAAAAATATACAACTTTCTCTTGTGGTGCGGGCGTCCCGCCCGCCACTAATATAGAACGGGCGAGGACGCCCGTTCCACAAGATGGATAATTTATTTCTTGGAAATCCCTTACCTCCAAATATTTTGGGATTAACTGTAATTCTTTCTAAAAGTTTTTGCTCGTCCATTGTTTATCTCTAAAGTATTTGCGTTCTGAGGTTGGAGCTTTTAAATCGTCCGTGGAAATAGTTCTAGTTTTAACTGCTTGTACTTATCTCTGGACTATTTGTGGCGATCGCATCAAGACTATTTTGCCAATAAACGAACAATGATGGAGAAATGGATCGGATTTTCTACAAGTGTATTTACAATATCTTTATTAATTCGGTAAGTATTGCGGTATGAGGAAGATTGCGAATTCAAGTCACTAGGAAGTCATGTTACTAGAAAGTGTGTGCGAGCGCAAGTCCGAGAAAACCTCAAAATACTTTGTCAACGTTATGATTTGAAAATTAGTTCCTAAAAACTCAAGCAACTGAGGCAGCAAATAAGCGTTTATAAGACGGAATCTTACATAAGCCGAAAAGCAATACTGACTGTTTTGCATAACAGTTATGGCTTTCTTGTGGGATGGGCGTCTCGCCTGTCCTTCTTTTTCTATAAACTTAAACTTAAGAAGAGGAAAAAATGACCTTCACTACAATTTCTTGGAAATCTATTCGCAGTGAAGTCTTGGCAGATCCAAAAGTAAAAGCTGAGTATGATGCACTGGAAACTGAATTTAACCTTGCAAGACAAGTTATTAGTTCTAGTAGAAAGGCAAAAAAATTCTCAAAGTAGTTCTGTTTAGTTGATTCCATCAATTTTCATTCAATTCCCTCCAATAACTTGGCAACCTGCTCTGGTGCTGGAAGCTGATGTTGAAGTTCTTGAGGTACAGTAGAAACTATCTGATAACTTGCCACACCAATTGGTTTATTTGATTCTTTTAGTGCATACTCAACAATCGTTTTATTTTTAGATTTGCAAAGAATAATGCCAATTGAAGGGTTTTCATCAGGTAGCTTTACCTTGTCATCCAAAGCAGCTAAATAAAACTGCATCTTACCAACATACTCAGGCAAAAACTTACCAATCTTTAGTTCTACTGCTACCAAACATTTCAAATTACGGTGATATAGAACAATATCTATAAAGTACTCCTCATCATCAATTTCTAAACGATATTGACTACCAATAAAGGCAAACATACCTCCCATTTCTTGTAAGAATGGTTGCACTCTTGTCAGAATTGCCCTTTCTAGCTCCCGCTCACTATATTCATCACCTAATTCTAAAAAGTCAAACGTATATTCATCTTTAACTGCTAATTTTGCGCGATCGCGTATTTCCTCTGGTACGGCTTTATCAAAATTAGTTTGGTTAAGTAGGGTTTTCTCATAAGTTTTATTCTCAATTTGGTGGCTCAAAACGTTCTTTGTCCAACCAAACTTACGAGTCATTCTAATGTAAAACTCTCGTTCCAAATCATCCTTACACTTTTCAAGAATGACAAGATTATGAGTCCAACCAATTTCTGCAACCATTGGTTGCAGTTTTTCGTTCTGACTGTAAGTAACATAAAAACTCCGCATATTCCAAATATTACGGGTAGAAAATCCACTAATTCCAGGAAACTCTGCCTGCAAATCCCTTGCTAACTGTTCTACCACTGATTTTCCCCAACTAGCTTCCTGCTGACGGGTTACTATCATCTTGCCAATATCCCAGTAGAGGGCAATGAGTTCTTTGTTTACAGCTTTCAGTGCTTCATATTGAGCAGAACGAATGCGTTGTTTTACTTCAATTAGCAGGTTTTTATAATCATCCGGAATTGGCTTGCTCATGTTTGCTAATAATTTTATTTCTAAGTTTAATTAAAATTATCTCTCAATCAATGTCACTCATAACCCAATACGGTCTAGTTTAGAAGAATTCTAGGTTGGTTTGAATAAAAATATCAAGCGATTAGAAATCGCGACTATACAAGCAAAACCCACCTGCGTGGGTTGTTTCAAAACCTTAATTTCTTGTTAGTCCGCGCAGGCGGACTTTGTTTGTGTAGTAGCGAATTATATTCGCCCACAACTTTTAAAACATCCTCTTAATAAAATCTTAGCTTGGCTAATTTTCTGCTGGATTATTGTTGCTGGGATTGCCATTACCTGGGTTACTGTTACCGGGATTACCAACTGGATTGTCGTTACCGGGATTGCCATTACTTGGGTTACCGTTACCGGGATTGCCATTACCGGGATTACCAACTGGATTGTCGTTACCAGGATTGCCATTACCAGGATTGCCAATTGGATTGTTGTTACCGGGATTACCGTTACCGGGGTTACCGTTACCGGGATTGCCATTACTTGGGTTACCGTTACCGGGATTGCCATTACCGGGATTGCCATTACCAGGATTGCCATTACCTGGGTTACCGTTACCGGGATTGCCAACTGGATTATTGTTGCCTGGATTGCCATTACCCGGATTATTATTACCTGGGTTGCCGTTACCAAAATTCTTATCAGGCTGAGTACCAGATTTAGAACCGCTATCTTGATCAGTATTTGACAAAACTTGTCCTGTGTCTAACAGGTTCTCTACAGGAGAATGGTCTCTCATCACATTGTTGTGAATGCGATCGCTGTTGTGATGAGTCGAGGTATCACCAGAAGAAGTTATTGTCCCGAAAATAGATAAGTTTTCCATCACACCCACACCCGCTAATGGCTGCTGTGTTGCGACTGCATCCGCTGTTTCAGCTTGAACGCTAGCGAGTGCTGGATCTAAATTCGGTACACCACTTTTAAGAGTTAAATCCAGCCCCCGAACCAAATTGCTCGTTTCATAAAAAGTTCTCAGGTCAAAATCATATAAACCCTGAAATCTATCTTTAACTACAACTATGAGTTGCCCAGCTGCCAGATTTTGGCTTTGAGAAGCATTCTTGTTCTGGACTTGAATACCGCTATTTGTCAATGCACCAACAATTGTCGTGTTTGTTTGTGGATCGTAGCGCACAAACAGTGCGGAACCACGAATTGCGGCAGCAGCATTTGGTGTATTTATCCGTGTTTGCCCTTGTCCTGGTCGAATCAGCAACAATGCAGTCCCGTTTGAAAGTCTCAAATTTCGCGTTTTTGGTAAGAACCGAAAAACAGCCTGTTGTCCAATTCGCGCCCTAGAACCATCATTGAAGCGCAATTCTGCCAAAGAAGCTTTACCAGTGGACAAGCCATCTCCAGGAATCATAGCATCTGATTTGCGTGCTTGACGCTTCGGCTTGTTTTGTGGTGTAAGTTGCACTAGATTCCGGAGTTCCTCAATGACAGCTAGTGTCAGGGGAGTCACAGCGCTTACCTTCTGTGGCAAGAGTAAAATAACACTTCCCCATAAACTCATCACTAGCAATAGCAAAAACTGGCGGAACATAGTTTGCAGCCTCGGGCATTTGTCATTCGTCATTTGTCATTCGTCATTTATCATTGGTCAGTGGTGAGAGTTGTAGGTAGATTTACAGTTTGTAAGTTCTGTTTATTTCCACTGACCTGTACTAGTCATTACCCAACTTAAAGAAAGCACCCTAAGTCAAATTATCTTTTAGTTGCTCACAAGAAAACTTCAGCGCAATTACGGTTTTTTGATGAAGAAAGGTTGAAGACAAAGGGCAAAAGGCACAGGGTAAGTAGATAAAATAGGATATCAAGCTACATTTAGGTACCGGCTTTGGAAACTACAACTTGTCCTCGTTGCCATCAACCTGTTAACTCCCAAGCTGTAACTTGTCCCCATTGTCGCATCGAGTTAAAAGCTTACGGACATCCAGGTATTCCCCTGCATCGCGCCACGGGTGAAAAATATCTCTGCGACACTTGTACTTACCATGTTGATGAGAGCTGTACTTATCCTCAGCGTCCTCACGCTAAAGAGTGCATCCTCTACCAAAATATAGATGAAAGGCAATTAGAGTTGCAGCAACAGAACCAATCTAGCAGCTTTGGTGTCACTGTTCAAAATTGGGTGAGACGCAATCAAGCTTTGCTACTGTTGCTGGCTTTATTATTCATTTGTTTTCTTATTGTATTCTTTTCTTCTTGAACTGGTCATTTGTCATTAATTATTGGTCACTGGTCACTGGTCACTGGTCACTGGTCACTGGTCACTGGTCACTGGTCACTGATTACTAAATTTTTTCTTCTTTTCTTCCTCCGGTTAAAAATTCAGCAAATATACAGTGTGATATATTAGTTGTTTAATTTTATCCTGGGTATTTAAGAGCCAACCAGAGTGCAGCATTACAATCAAATAGCCAACTCAGCAACGACTTAATTCGTTGAAGTCAACCATGGATAAAACTCTCTCCGAAGTAAATTGATTCGTCAACTACGCATTCTCGCGTTAGACGAGTTAGTTGTATCGAAGAACGCTTACGAATGCCGTTTATATGCATGTAATAAAGCAGACTGAAGTAGCTTTTCAAGGCAATCGCACCAATGGATGTCAAAACTTCTTCAAGCAGTATTCTTCACCCCAAGAAAAGACGTGGGAAGATAAGGAAGACCAATGCCAAAAGATGAGAGGGAAAAAATACGCCACCTTTTGATTGTTAATGACCTGAAAGGACAGCGCACTATCCCCCTAAAGGAGACAACTTATTCTCTTGGGCGGGATTTAAGAAACGCTATTGTTCTTCGTTCTCGTTCAGTTTCCAGACAACACGCTATACTCTTGCGGGTCACTGTTCCACAAACTGACCAGTGTTGCTTTCGGATTATTGATGGCAGTTTTAAGGGGAAGAGGAGTACAAACGGTTTGTTTGTGAATGGCACAAAATGTTTTTCGCACGATCTCCAAAATGGCGATGTCATTGAGTTTGGTAGCAATCAAGCTCAAGCTAAGTACTACGCTATTTCTAACTTATCTGAAGAAGCATTCTCTGAGTACTGTGGGGAAAAAGACATATATAAACTCATATCAGAGCAAGCAAGTTCTGCAAATCCTTTTGAAACTATAATTGGTTCTTCTAATAACATCCTTGAAGAAGCAACTGAGGTAGCTTTGGCTCGTTTGGCATCTTTTCCAGAATTGATCCCCAATCCAATTATTGAGACAGATTTGCAAGGTAAGGTAACTTATCTCAATCCGGCTGCGGCTTCTAAATTTCCCAATCTCAGACAATTTGAAAACAATCATCCGCTAGCAGCAGGGCTTTCTGCTCTGGTTCAAAACTGGAAGGGAGGCTCTTTTATTCGTGAGATAGAAGTTAACGGAGAAGTTTTTGAACAATCCATTCACTATTTACCGGAAAGCGATTTAATTAGAACATTCATTATTAGAGATATTACTGCACAAAAACAAGTAGAAGCAGAATTGCTCCAGCGCGATCGCTTACTGCAAGCCGTTGCAGAAGCTGCTAATTATTTACTAGCAGAATTGAACTACGAAATAGCCATTGACAAAGCTATAGCCACATTAGGTGAAGCTGCTAAGGTAGACCGCATTTTCTTGTTTGAGAACCATTGCCATCCTCAAAATGGAGAAAGGGTTGTGAGTTTGCAGTTTGAATGGACACATTCCAACATGAAATCTTTCCGTTCTCAATCACAAAATCTACCTTACGATAGTTGCGGTCTATCTCGTTGGTATGAAATTCTTTCTAGCGGACAGTCTATTCATGGATTGACAAGAGAATTTCCCGCTACCGAACAAGAACTCCTCGTTCAATGTGGCATTCAATCTTTGCTTTTAGTACCCCTGCGGCTAGAAGACAAATTTTGGGGTTATCTTGGATTAGCAGACTGTTGCAGCGATCGTCATTGGTCAAAGCATGAAGAATCTGCTCTCTTAACTATGGCAGCCAGTATCAGCGCGGCAAAACTCCGCCAACAGGTAGAAGAAAAAATTCGCTACCAGGCGCTCCACGATATGTTAACTGGTTTGCCAAATCGCTTGCTATTTGACGAGATACTTTCCAAAACTCTACCCAATGCATCTCGGATTGGGGAAAGTTTAGCTGTGATGTTCCTTGATTTAGATCGGTTCAAAACCATCAATGATTCTCTTGGACACACACTAGGAGATCAACTTTTAATCAATGTTGCTCAAAGACTCAGAGACTCCTTAAGAGCAGGAGACACAGTTGCCCGTTGGGGCGGAGACGAATTTATCATTTTACTACCCCGAATTATATCTATTGACGAAGTTGTACAAGTCGCCCAAAGAATTCTACAAGCTCTAGAGAACCCTTTTTATCTTGATAGTAACGAACTGTACATCAGTAGCAGTGTTGGTATTGCCATGCTAAATGAAGAAAGCCCCGATGCCGAAACCTTGATCAAACACGCAGATGCAGCCTTATACAAAGCAAAAGAACTCGGAAGAAACAATCACCAATTTTATGCTGCTTCTTTGGGTGCTAAAGCGCCCAATATTCTTACTTTAGAGAAAAGCTTGCGTCATGCCTTAGAACGGAAAGAATTAGTCGTGTATTACCAGCCACGAGTTAATATTCTAACACGAAAGATTACGGGAATGGAAGCTTTGATACGGTGGCAGCACCCAGAAATGGGATTAGTAGCTCCTAATGCTTTCATTCCCCTAGCAGAAGAAAGTGGATTAATTATTCCCATTGGAGAATGGGTTTTGCGGACTGCATGCCAGCAGAACAAAATTTGGCAAGAGGCGGGCTTCCCTCCCATCACTATGGCAGTGAATCTCTCCCTTAAACAATTCCGTCAGCTTCAATTAGTAGAAACAGTAGCAATGATTTTAAAACAGACGGAACTAGAGGCGCAATTTTTAGAGTTAGAGATTACCGAATCCACAGCCATTGAAGATATTGATTTCACCAGAAATGTGCTACAGAAACTAGAGCAAATGGGAGTTCACCTTTCCATAGATGATTTTGGTACGGGTCATTCCTCCCTCTCTCGCCTGCAACTCTTACCACTTCACAACCTCAAAATTGATGGTTCTTTCATTAAAAATTTAACAACAGATGTCAAAGTCACTCATATTATTAAGGCAATAGTCACTTTAGGACGCAGTCTGGGATTGAGGTTGACTGCTGAAGGAGTGGAAAAGGAAGAGGAACTAGAGTTTTTGAAATCCGTCCACTGCGAAGATGTACAAGGCTTCTTGTTCTATCGACCCCTTTGCGCTCAAAAAGTGACAGAAATAATGATTGGGGAATGGGGAGTGGGGAATGGGGAATAGGAATTGAACTAAACCCCTACTCTCTACTCCCCACTCCCTACTCCCTACTCCCCACTCCCTATCAAGTAATCACAGTTGGTTTGTCCATTCCTGTCAAAGTACGGATTTGGGCAATTTCATTTGCTATAGCAATCAGATCTGCCAAAGCTTCTTGGGGATCGAGGTTTTGTTTTGCTAAGTTTGATTCGTAACTTTCTAGATAAACCCTTAAGGTTGCTCCTTGAGTACCCGTTCCAGATAGACGGAAGATAATCCGCGAACCATCGGTAAAGCCAATGCGAACGCCCTGCTTCTGGCTGACACTGCCATCTACTGGATCTGTGTAGCTGAAGTCGTCTCCGTATTCTACTTCATAAGCACCAAACTGCTTTCCTTTGAGGTTTGGCACGCTAGAACGCAGATTTGTGATGAGCGTGTTGGCGCGATCGCTATCTACTTCTTCATAGTCATGGCGCGAGTAGTAATTGCGCCCATAGATTCGCCAGTGTTCTTTGACAATCTCCTCAACAGACTGTTGGCGAGCTGCCAAAATATTCAGCCAGAATAATACAGCCCACAGCCCATCTTTTTCGCGGATGTGGTTGGAACCAGTCCCAAAACTTTCTTCTCCACACAGAGTGGCTCGACCTGCATCTAGCAAGTTGCCAAAGAATTTCCAACCAGTGGGTGTTTCATAACAATCTATGCCGAGGTGTTTTGCCACCTTATCGGGTGCTTGACTTGTAGGCATAGAACGGGCAATTCCAGCCAGACCGGAACTATACCCTGGAACTAATTTAGCATTGGCAGCGAGTACTGCTAGACTATCGCTCGGAGTTACAAAGAAGTTGCGACCAAGAATCATATTGCGATCGCCATCCCCATCAGATGCTGCACCGAAATCAGGGGCATTGTCTCCAAAGAGGACTTCTACTAAGTCATGAGCGTAGACTAAGTTAGGGTCTGGGTGTCCGCCGCCAAAATCCTCCAAAGGCTTACCATTCTGGACTGTCCCTTGTGGTGCGCCCAAATGTTCCTCAAAAATCTTGTGAGCATAGGGACCCGTGACAGCGTGGAGTGAGTCCACACACAGCCGGAATTGCCCGTTAGTTATCAGGGAACGGATGCGATCGAAGTCAAATAAAGACTGCATTAATTCTGTATAATCAGTTACAGAATCCACAATCTGCACCACCATTTCCCCTAATTTCGTTTCTCCTAATGTATCAATATTTACATCAGAAGCTTCCAAAATTTTATAACTATCGATCTCTTTAGTACGAGCGTAGATAGCTTCTGTGACCTTTTCCGGTGCAGGACCGCCATTATCAATGTTATACTTTATGCCAAAATCTCCTTCTGGTCCGCCGGGGTTATGGCTGGCAGAGAGAATAATACCGCCAAAAGTGCCGTACTTCCGAATAATAGCAGAGGTAGCCGGAGTGGAAAGAATACCGCCCTGACCGACCATCACTCGTCCAAAGCCATTAGCAGCTGCCATTTTGAGGATGGTTTGAATTGCCTGACGATTGTAGTAGCGACCATCGCCACCTAAAACCAGAGTTTGACCTTGGTATCCTTGCAGACTATCAAATATGGATTGAACAAAGTTTTCCAAGTAATGAGGCTTTTGAAAGACAGTTACTTTCTTTCGCAATCCAGATGTACCTGGTTTCTGGTCGGTAAACGGCTGAGTAGGTGCTGTTTTAATAACCATAGCAATGTTAGAGTCAGAGCTCACCAAAGGACATGCTTTTAATCGTATCGCTAGTTAATGCAGTTACATTAACTACAACTCAGATTCGGCAGATGCCCTGCAAAAAATGTTATTGTTTTGAACAAAAAATAGTTATGCACAGTCCCTACCGCTCTGTCAAGTTTGATATAAAATAACTATTATTTATGTTAATCCTTCTCGTCGAAGATGACTTAGCTCAATTAGAGCCTTTGCGAGCTGCTCTTATCAAAGCAGGACACACCGTTGATGGTATAGAAGATGGAGAAACAGCCCAATGGCTTTTATCTGAAAAAGATTATGACTTGCTGATATTAGACTGGATGTTGCCCAAAGTAAGTGGTGTCGATCTTTGCCAAGAATATCGACGAGCTGGAAAAACAGCCCCAGTGTTAATGCTCACTGCCAAAGATAGTACTTCCGATAAAGTTTATGGTTTAGATTCCGGGGCTGACGATTACTTAGTGAAACCAGTAGATATTGTGGAATTATTAGCCCGAGTCCGAGCGTTACGAAGACGTTCTCCACTATGGAGTGGCGATCGCCTGACACTAGCAGATTTATATTTAGACTTAAATAACCTGACTATTGAGCGCAATCAAGCCAGTACCCAGTTATCTGGGCGAGAGTTTCAACTGATGGAGTATCTGATGCGCCATCCCCGCCAAATTCTATCCCACACTCAAATTGAACAAGCATTGTGGGGATGGGGGACAGAACCAGAAAGTAATGCCGTCACAACATTGGTGCGTCGATTGCGACAGCGCTTGCAAATCATTGAAGCTAAAGACTGGCTAGAAAGCGTCTATGGTATAGGCTATCGTCTTAATGTTCCTGAAAATCAGTGACCAGTGACCAGTGACCAGTGACCAGTGACCAGTGACCAGTGACCAGTGACCAGTGACCAGTGACCAGTGACCAGTGACCAGTGACCAGTGACAAATTTTTATGTTTACTCGCAGCCGTCGCAATTTAGCATACTTGTTCACCATATCAATGGGGAGTATTCTTGTCGCCTTTGCTGGTATAGCTTACTACCTGGTTGTTCAACAGCAACTACAGGCTTTTGATGAAAGGCTTTACTCTACAAGTAAAACCATTGTTAAGAGTATACAATACCCTACATATAACAAACGATGGCAGTATAAGCAAAAGGAAGTTCCCATATTTGGCGATACGTTACCACCAGTTAATAATGATGTTGTCTATGTCCGTTTGTATAATTTTAACAAAGAATTGGTGGACTATTTTGGTCTTCCAGGTTCGGCAAGACTAATCGTTGCTCCTGGTTTTCAAACTATAAAAATCACCAGTAACCAACCCAGAATAACTCCCAATCAAGAGTTGATTCGAGAATTAACGTTACCAATTATACAAAATGAGATTTTACTTGGATATATTCAAGTAGGTCTTCCTCTAACATCTCTACGCGAAAGTTTAAATAGAGCAAGGTTATTTTTCACACTGGGCGTGCCTTTAACTTTAGCATTAGTTGGTGTAACTGGGTGGTTTCTGGGAGGGCTTGCCATGCAACCTACTCTTCGAGCCTACGAACAACTACAGCGCTTCACGGCGGATGCTTCCCATGAATTACGTGCTCCTGTGGCTGCTATTTTAAGTAATGCACAAGTGGCTCTCATGCCCCCACAAGATGAATCAGAGCAACTTTATCGTTTGGAAAATATTGTCGAGATTGCTAAATCAATGAGCGATCTCATTAATAATCTATTGTTCCTCGCTCGCCAAGATGGTCCTCTAGATATTACCAAACTCAAGACTATCGATGTTGTTAAACTCCTACAAACTCTGGCAAAAGAATATCAGCAACAAGCCGCCGCACAAAATCTAAACTTTACCGTTCAAATACCCCAACAACTCGTACATCTTAAAGCCGATGCCGATTTATTAAAACAGGCTGTTGTTAATTTACTCAACAATGCCTTGAAATATACTCTTGAGAAAGGTACAGTAACACTAAGGTTACTGACACCACCCCATCGGGTGATTATTCAGGTAGAAGATAGCGGTATAGGTATTCCAGAGGAAGATTTATCCCATATCTTTGAACGGTTCTACCGAGTAGATACAGTGCGATCGCGTCAAACAGGTGGCTTCGGATTAGGATTGGCAATTGCCCAGCAAATTGTACAAGCGCATCACGGAAACCTTACGGTAAGGAGTGTGCTGGGACAAGGTTCCACATTTGAAATAGAAATTTTACTTAAAGGGAAGAGTTAGTGGTTAGTGGTTAGTTGTTAGTTGTTAGTCGTTTTTCCACTAACCACTATCGACTAACCAATTTGACATTTTTTTGTCATACTTGCCTATCACACTAGAAAATAACAAGCAACTTACCCAAGAACTCAATACCGCTATGAACTATCAGCAACAGAATAACAAAGCAATGCTCAAAAAAGCGTTCTTGCACACTGCGCTGACTGCGGCAACAATTGCGAATTTTCTGGCTGCCGAGACTGGAATTGCCAGTGCTCATCACGGTTGGAGTGAGTATAACAGCCAGCAAACACTTAACATCAATGGAGAAATTCAGAATGTACGTTATGAGAATCCACACACTGTTATAGAAGTCAAGACAAAAGATAATAAAGTATGGCAAGCTGTCCTTGCGCCGCCATCCCGAATGCAACGACGTGGTTTACCTGAAAATATTTTGCAGGTTGGGCAACAGGTTAAATTGGTGGGCTACCCGCATCGCACTGATGCTAGGGAAATGCGGGCAGAGCAAATTGTTGTAAGTAACAAAACGATAGAACTACGCTAATGTATTGCGTACCTTTAAAATTCCCAACACTATCAGCAGTGCTTTGAAAATGATTTCGTTCAACAAAAAGCAAAAAAAACCTTGGTTAAAAACTGCACTGGTGAGTGCTTTGATTTGGCTTCCCACAGCCTGTGCTGTTCGGTCAAATGGTGTTGGGAAAATTATCTTATCTCCATCGGTTGCACAGACGACGAACTCTAACCGAACTCTTGCGGATGTAGAAGCTTTAGTGAATCTCGGTCCAAGAGTGACTGGTACACCAGTTATGGAAAAAGCTAGCACTTATCTAGTGGATGAGTATCGTAAAGCTGGTTATGTGACAGAAGTTCAAACTTTTACTTATTCTAAGTTTCAAGATAATGGTTCTAATTTGACAATTAATGGAGAGACAATTAAGGGAACAGCTCTCAATGGCACAATCCCTGGAAACCTAAATGCTCCACTTATTGCAATTCCTAACTTTGGACGAAAAGCTGATTTTGCCGCAGTGAATGTTACTGGAGCAATTGCTGTCGTGCGACGCGGAGAAATTCGCTTCTCGGAAAAAGCAAAAAATGCCGTAGCGGCGGGCGCAGTTGGTTTGGTGATTGTCAATAACAAATCGGGCGATTTATACGGGAGTTTGGCAGAGGAAGTCAAAATACCAGTTTTGGCGCTTTCAAGTGAGAAAGGCGATCGCTTACTTCAACAAGTACAAAGAATAGCACAAAATGCCAGTTTAAAAATTGATGCTCAAAAGCGTAATGTTACAGGACGCAATATTATTGCTCACCTTGAGGGCGTGACTCAACCAAAAATTCTTCTTGGTGCTCACTACGACTCAGTAGCTGGTTCACCAGGAGCAAATGATAATGCTTCAGGAACAGCAGTTTTATTATCCCTTGCTCGCAATTTGTCAAAAACACAAACTTCCCGTGAAGCGTGGTTTGTAGCTTTTGATGGCGAGGAAGACGGACTCCAAGGATCGCGGGCTTTTATCAAGACAGCTAAACCGCAGTTTATTTCAGGGTTAAAAGCCATGATTAACTTCGATATGGTTGGAGTTAACAATCAACTGGGTATTGGTGGTACATCGTCTTTAACAAAATTTGCCCGAAACATCAAGCCATACGTGAAAATCTTTGGATCTAGCGATGGTAGCGACCATGCAGTGTTTGCTAGTAAAAATGTACCAATTCTTTTCTTCTACCGAGGAGAAGAACCAAACTACCACACACCCAACGATCGGAAAGTCGAGCCAAAATTGCTAGATGAAACAACACAAGCAGGTTTGGATATTATCCAGCAGATTCTCAACGCAAAAGACTAACAATTAACAATTAGCAATTAACAATGAAAAAATCATTAACTAATTTATCTCTAGTCTCTTTCGGAGCATTAACAGCGATTGTGGGCGCACATTTCATGCCCACAAATCCAGTTCTTTCTGAGCCTACATCAATTTCTGCTGCTCCTGCAAGTAATGTAGAAAATAACTTTGTTTCTAATGCAGTCGAAAGAACTGGATCTGCAGTGGTGCGGATAGACTCTACACGTACCGTGAGAAGCCGATATTCTGGTAGGCGAGTGGCACAAGGAACGGGTTCTGGATTTATTATTCGGTCTAACGGTTTGATTCTAACCAACGCTCATGTTATTGGCGGTGCAGACACGGTATCGGTAACACTAAAAGATGGTCGAAGCTTCACCGGCAGAGTGTTAGGGGAAGATAGCACAACAGATGTTGCTGTTATTAAAATTCAGGCGAATAATCTCCCTACTGTCAGTGTTGGTAATTCTGACCAGCTTAAACCAGGAGAATGGGCGATCGCAATTGGGAATCCTCTCGGTTTGGATAACACTGTGACGGTTGGTATTATTAGTGCAACAGAGCGATCGAGTCGGGCGCTGGGTGCTGGAAGTAGAGGAGTTGGGTTTATTCAGACGGATGCTGCCATTAATCCCGGTAACTCTGGCGGACCGTTACTCAATCAACGAGGACAAGTCATTGGCATGAATACCGCCATTATTCAGGGTGCTCAAGGGTTGGGCTTTGCCATTCCCATTAATACAGCACAGCAAATTGCCAATCAATTGATTGCTCAAGCTGGTTAGTTATAAATTTCACGGGAGTTTCCCTACAACAGGGGAACTTCTGGCTAAAAGCACTTTAATAATGCTTACATATTAGTAGTTTCTCATAAATTATATTTCATAATTTATGAGAAATAACGGAACCGCATCAACATTCTGCTTTAGAAGTTTTGAAAAAAACTGACACTACTATAAGAGGTTGTTTGAAAAGTCTCAATTAATACAGCCTTAGCGATTGGAAATCGCGGCTATACAAGCAAAACCCACCTACGTGGGTTTTAGTCTCCCGGCTACGTCTGCGTCGTTGAATTTGGCACACCACGTACCCGCATAGTTGAAAAATGCAAGACGTAGAAATTCTTCATCGAGAAGCAATGGAACTTGTTGACCAAGCCTTCTTAGCCCGCCAACGGGGTGATGCCATCGTCGCCTTGGAATTAACCAAAGCTGCCTTTTCTCAAGAGCGAGCTGCTGCAGACCTAGTGGCAAACTTATTCGACCTTGAACCCACTAGATCCGTTCTCCATCGCAGTGCCGCAGTGCTTGCCGTAGAATGTTCTGAATTGCGTTCAGCAGAACGGCTGATTGGACGGGCGCTCGCAGGTAATCCGCCTGATGACATTGCTAACGAACTGCGAGATTTACTTGTAGAAGAAATTTATTCTCGCAGGCAAGCGATTGGGCACTGAACAAAGGGGCAAAACTTCTTAATTGCTTATTACTCTTTCTCTGATTTCTCCTTGTCCTCCTTCCAGCGTCCTGCCTTCTTCACAGCTTCAGTCAACAGATACTCAATCTGTGCATTCACACTTCTTAGTTCATCTGCTGACCATTTCTCTAACATCTCGTAAAGTCTTTCATCCAGACGTAACAAGAATCGTTTTTTTTGTCCCATTTCTTAGTTATAAAGCGTTCCAGCATTGATAACGGGTTGGGCAGTTTGCTCAGAAGTTAAAACAACCAACAGATTATTGATCATTGAAGCTTTGCGCTCGTCATCCAAGTCAAGCATTTGTTCGCGGCTGAGACGATTCAACGCTTCATTCACCATCCCCACCGCACCCTCGACAATCTGCCGTCGCGCATCAATTAAGGCTTTTGCTTGCTGTCTTCGCAACATCATTTGAGCAATTTCTGGTGCATAGGCAAGATGCGAGAGCCGTGCTTCAATCACTTCTACACCTGTGACTTCCAAACGGGCTTGGAGTTCTTTTTGCAAAGCGTGAGCGATTTCATCAGGAATTCCCCGTAGCGAAGGCGTTTCTGTTTCATCTGGAGCGTCGTAGGGATATCGTATGGCTAAAGACCGAATAGCTGTTTCACTTTGAATGGCAACAAATTCTTCATAGTCATCCACTGCAAATTTTGACTTAGCTGAATCAAAAACTTGCCAGACAACAACCGCCGCAATTTCAATCGGACTCCCTTCAGCATCGTTGACTTTGATGATTTTGCTATTGAAATTGCGAACCCGCAGCGAAATCTTTTGTTTGCTAGCAAAGGGATTTGTCCACCAGAAGCCTGATTCCCGAACGGTTCCCATGTATTTCCCAAAGAGCACCAACACCACTGCTTGATTGGGTTCAACACTAAAGAAGCCTGACAGCGATGGGATGATAACAACCAAGAGTGTAGCCGCCAACCAAGCAAGAACTTCTGCAACGCTATCCTCACCACCCATAAAATCAGTAATCTTCAAGCCTCTTGCCAATAAAGCTTCTAATCCCTGCACGCGAGACCAAAGATACCACCCTCCCACTAGCGTCAGCACGACGACCACAGCCAGCATGATGAAGCCGTTGACTTTGAACGCTGGAAATTCCTTGATTTTCTGTTCCATAGTTTTTGACAAATCGATTTTATATCATTATGATATCATAATAGTATTAAATGTCCCAAAGTGGCAAAAATATCAGTAAAATTGTTGCAATATTTGTATAAATTTATATAAATTTAACAGTAATCGCCTTTTGAGGAAAAGTTTGCAATCTACGAAGGTAGGTATACTGTAAACGGCTAACAACTCTTCTTTTTCGGAATGGTTCATAGCATTTTTAGGGACGCAAGGCCTTGCGCCTCTACGATTGTTGACAATTGTTGGAAAGTCAGGTTCTAAACCGTTTTTGGTATAGTAACGGCACTAAGCTCCCAATTCCTGCTATTGGATGAATTGAGACTCACCCTATTAGTTAATACCCTGCGGTGAAGTGTCCTTTCATTGAACAAGGATATTTTGAATCCATCAGGTATTCACAACTAAATCAATGAAAAAATTAATTTTTATTACCTTATTAACTATAGCTGCTGCTCCATCTGTTTTATTTCTCAGTGAGACAGCCTTAGCAGAAAAACGCGATCGCTTCGGCGCAAGCCGTACCCGGCTTATCACCGCGAACGTCAGGAAACTTATTGCTATCCTGTAAATCAAAAACGAGTTTCTAGAGACCCCGCCTATCATCCTCGTGCTTACGCTGATGGCTATCGCCAAGGACGTGCTAGTGCCAGAAAGGGAGAAGTATACAAACCGCGCACCTCTGGTGGTGAATTTGCTCGTGGTTTTGAAGATGGTTACTTCGGTGAAGAATTTTCAGGTCAGACACATATAGTTCCTAACCAGGTTGATTATGAAACTGTAACTCATTGTTCTACACGCACGATCCGCTATGATGACTGAGGAATTTCCACCAAGTCAATCGATATGGCAAAACTAACGCTTGTCATCGGCAACAAAAACTACTCATCTTGGTCTTTGCGTCCTTGGTTGGCAATGAGGCAATTCGGATTAGAGTTTAACGAGATTCGCATTCCTCTTGACACGCCAGAGACTGCCGCACAAATGCAGAAATACTCTCCTACCAGGAGGGTTCCAGTGTTATTGCATGGCGATTTAACTGTATGGGATTCCCTAGCTATCTGTGAATATTTGGCAGAAGAATATCCCAATCTGCATTGGTGGCACAAAGAAAAAGCTAAACGAGCAATAGCCCGTTGTATCAGTGCGGAAATGCACTCCGGTTTTCCAAACTTGCGGCAAAAGATGCCAATGAATTGTCGGAGTAGATTTCCTGGCAAGGGAAGGACTCCTGAAGTGGAGAAAGAGATTGACAGAATTACCAATATCTGGCGGGAATGCCGTCAAAATTTGGGAACAGGAGGAGATATGTTGTTTGGCAATTTTACTATTGCCGATGCCATGTATGCTCCTGTCGTTGCACGCTTTACAACTTACGGTGTGAAGTTAGATGCTGTTTGTAACACATATGTTGAAGCCGTGTTAGCCCTACCTGCAATGCAGGAGTGGCTGAAGGCGGCTTCACTTGAGACGGAAATTATTCATGCTGAGGAGATTTATAAATAAGGATGAAACGAAGAAAAAGCAAAGTTTTGGTCTCATATAATGAGCTACTATACAAACGCTCGTCCGCAAGGCAAGGACTAACGGGAAATTAAGATATTAAAACCCACGTAGGTGGGTTTTGCTTGTATAGCCGCGATTACGAACATCGCCAAGGCTGTATTAATTGAGATTTTTCAAACATCCTCTAAGAGTCAGCCTAAAATGGACATTTTTTTTGAGATTTATAAAGACTTGCCCAGACAAGGTCCGGGTAATAACGAATCAACGCGAAAGGTGTTTTCACTGCTAACAGATTTATCACCAAACCCATCTATTTTAGATGTTGGTTGCGGAACTGGAATGCAAACCATTGAATTAGCTAAACTGACAGATGGAAACATTACTGCTGTAGATAACCATCAACCATATTTAGAACAATTAAAAAGCCAGTTACTTGTTGAAGGATTGGCAGAGAAAGTTGTGACTGTTAATGCATCAATGTTGTCTCTGAAGTTTGAAGCGAAGAGTTTTGATGTTATTTGGTCAGAAGGTGCTATTTATATCATTGGCTTTGAAAAGGGTCTTCAAACTTGGCAACCTTTTTTAAAAGCTAAAGGGTATTTAGTTGTATCAGAAATTTCTTGGTTGAAGTCCAATCCCCCTACTGAAGTTCAGGAATATTGGCAAGCTAATTACCCCAATATACAAACAATTGAAAGCAATCTTAGGATTGTGGAAGATTTAGGATACAGAAAAGTAGGACATTTTGTTCTTCCTGCGTCGGGATGGTGGGATAGTTACTATACTCCTTTAGAGGAAAGGATAAGGTTTTTAAGGGAGCAATACAAAGACAGCGAAGCAATGAATAAAGAATTAGATAATTCTCTATTGGAAATAGAATTTTATCGGAAGTATTCCGACTGGTATGGGTATGTTTTTTATTTAATGCAAGTCCTTTAACTCCCAATACTTGTCGGAAGCACGATAGTTAAGGTCAAGAAACCCGGTAAATTCTGCGAAACCGGGTTTTTTGCCTGCTTTTTGACTCCTGGATCGATGTTTTAGAAGTGCGATCGCCTTTAATCGTTTACACAGTCGATAGAGTAGTGTTATCTACCATAACTGCTCTTCCCCTAATTAGGCTAGCAGATTGTTGTAGTGCCTCTAAGCGACTGTTCAAAATGTGCTTTGGTGAAATCAGTGAGATCAAACCCAACCGTTCCAGCCGTTGTTGGATTGTTGGATTAGCATTAACAATGAAGACCTGAAGACCGCGATCCCAAGCATCCTTGACAACATTTTCTATAGCCAAAGAAGCTGTCACACCCAAAAGCGGTACATCAGTTAAATCCAGAATGAGGACATCTGCTTCTTGCATTGCAGTATGTTCGCGGGCGATCGCTTTAGCAACACCGAAAATCATCGGTCCGCTCAAGTAGAACAATAACACCCGTCCATTTGCTTTATTCAGTAACAGTTTCTCTTCATCACCGAGGACAATATCATCGTCAGCATCAGTAATGATCTTGACTTCTTGAGCTTGAAGATTGGAAAGACGTTCGATTGTGACAATATTGGCAATAAAAACTCCAATCCCAACTGCAACAATCAAGTCAACCAAAACTGTCAGGAGTAACACGCCATACATGAGAAGCATGGCTTGGAAAGAAACTTTGTGAGCGCGTTTTAGGAAACTCCAATCTAAGATATCAATACCAACCTTAAGTGCAATACCTGCTAGCACTGCCATTGGAATTGGCTGAGTCAACGGTGCTGCCCATAAGACAACAACCAACAGAATTAATGCACGAGTCAGACCAGACACCGCTGTCTGAGCACCTGTCTGAATATTAACTACCGTACCCATTGTTGCCCCAGCACCAGGCAATCCACCAAAAAGCCCTGAAATCAAATTGCCAATCCCTTGACCAATTAATTCTTTGTCAGATTTGTGATGTGTGCGAGTTAAACTATCAGCAATTACTGCAGTCAGTAAGGTATCAATACATCCCAACAATCCCAGCACCGCCCCATCAAGCACCATCGTTGTAATTTTGTTGGGGCTAAAAACTGGCAGTTGTAGATTAGGCAACCCCATGGGAATTTCGCCAATCCTTCGGATGTCAGCACTAGAAAAGAAGACAAGGGAAACAACCGTTCCTAGAACTAATGCCAACAGTTGTGGTGGAAGAATGCGCTTCAGTTTCGATGGCATCAAGAAAAGAATTGCCAGTGTTAGCAATCCCAAAATCGTTTCCGCCGGCTTCATGTTTGCTAGAAGCTGGGGCAGATTTTGCAGTATACCGACTATGCCACCTTTAGGAGAAGCCTGACCGAGAAATGGAGCTATTTGGAGAAGAACTAATATGACACCAATTCCAGACATAAAGCCTGAAATCACGCTGTAGGGCATGAGGGTAATATATCTACCCAATCGAAATATGCCGAAGATGATTTGAAAAAGCCCAGCAAGCATGACGACAGTAAACGCCATGACCATGCCATTCTCTGGATTGGTAGCTACAAGATTTGCTATAATTCCTGTCATCACTACGGTCATCGGTCCCGTAGGTTCAGAAATCAGGGTTGGAGTCCCTCCGAAAAGAGCAGCAAAAAAGCCAACACAGACTGCACCATAAAGACCAGCTACAGGTCCTGCACCGGAGGCTACACCAAATGCTAGTGCCATAGGCAATGAAACAATCGCAGCAGTAACACCTCCGAATAGATCTCCACGAAGGTTTCTCAAGTGAATACGGTTAGTCAATTGCATGGTACGAGATGCCCACCTGATTTTCACAGTATGAATTGTATTTGAGATTTCTAGACCAAAGCCAAGGGAACTCGATTTGAACTTCAATTAAATTACCACGAAATATATATAAGTCAAACTATTTATTTCTAAGAAATCTCTTACTTTTAAACTCAGCAGACCTGACTTTAAGTCAAACTATTTATTTCTAAGAAATCTCTTACTTTTAAACTCAGCAGACCTGACTTTAAGTCAAACTATTTATTTCTAAGAAATCTCTTACTTTTAAACTCTAAGCAGACCTGACTTTAAGTCAAACTATTTATTTCTAAGAAATCTCTTACTTTTAAACTCAGCAGACCTGACTTTAAGTCAAACTATTTATTTCTAAGAAATCTCTTACTTTTAAACTCAGCAGGCCTGACTTTAAGTCAAACTATTTATTTCTAAGAAATCTCTTACTTTTAAACTCAGCTTAACTTTTTCTTCATTTATATTTAGTTTATTAACGATATATGAATGATCTCAAAATACATGAATAATAAGTCTTTTACTAAAAAAAAGACTGTTAACTATGTTCAAAACTTAGACTGTTCTGAATTTACAAAAACTTTAAAATTTAATGAGCAAATCTCTATGAATTTCCCATAATATTAAGTAATCATGTACGCGTTGTACTAAATGTGTAAGAGGATGTGTACATTAATCATCCACGGAATCTACCCTAGTTCTATTCCCTTACCGCTATAAGACTATAGCAATCCTATTTGATTTTTGAACTACACGTAGGGTGGGCAATGCTCTACGGTACTTAAAGTTTTTCATAAATCATTTAGCATTCCTATATCAATCATATGTTCAAATACGTATCAGGTTTTGCAATTTGCCTTTCAGAAACGCAAGAGATGGCTCTATTTTGGTGCTGGCTCCCAATTTATTTTGACCTAACTTAAGGAGGCATTGATGGCAGACTTATATTTCTCTGAGTACATTGAGGGTAGTAGTAACAACAAAGCATTAGAGATTTACAATAGTACAGGATCTGCTATCGATTTGGCAGTGGAAAACTACGTTGTACAATATTATTTCAATGGCTCCACTACTGCTGGTCTGACAATCAATCTCACTGGCACAGTGGCAAACGGTGATGTCTTTGTCCTTGCTCAAAGTAGCGCTAATTCCACGATTCTTGCACAAGCCGATCTAACTAATGGTGCGGGATGGTTTAATGGCGATGATGCAATTGTGTTGCGTAAAGGTGGTGTTAATGGTACAATAATTGATTCTATTGGTCAGATAGGTATGGATCCAGGTACTGAATGGGGTACTGGACTGACTAGCACAGCTGACAACACCTTGCGCCGCAAAACAAGTGTGACAATGGGCGATACCAACCCTAATGATGCCTTCGATCCAAGCACTGAATGGGATGGCTTCCCCACAGATACGTTCGACAATTTAGGAACCTACGGTGGACTACCTCCATCAACTTTGAGTTTGAGTGTTTCTCCGACAAGCTTTTCAGAAGCAGCAGGTAATAATGCAGCTACAGCAACAGTCACCCGCACGGGAAGTACAACAAATGAACTCACTGTCACTTTAACTAGCAGTGACACAACTGAGGCAACTGTTCCCACATCAGTCGTAATTGCGGCTGGACAAGCTTCTGCCACATTTGCAGTGACTGCTGTTGATGATGCGATCGCAGATGGTTCCCAAAATGTCTCTTTGACTGCTACTGCAACTGAATTTGGTAGTAGTACAACTAACGTTACTGTGACAGATAACGATGCACCTGCGGTACGCATCCGTGACATTCAAGGCACAGCACATACTTCACCTTTAAATGGTCAATTAGTAAGTAATGTAGCTGGTGTCGTTACAGCTTTACGTTCCAACGGTTTCTACCTGCAAGACCCCAACCCAGATAATAATGATGCTACTTCAGAAGGCATTTTTGTCTTCACCTCTTCTACACCGACAATAGCTGTAGGAAATTCTGTGTTAGTTAGCGGTAGGGTGTCGGAGTTTCGTCCTGGTGGAGCTAGTACTGGTAACCTAACTACCACTCAAATTTCCAGCCCAACAATTACTACTGTCTCTACAGGTAACGCGTTACCTGCTCCGATAATTCTAGGTAATGGCGGACGTGCAATTCCTACTCAAGTTATTAGCGATGACGCTGCAAATGGCAATGTAGAAAACTCCGGTACGGTGTTTGACCCTGCACAAGACGGCATTGACTTCTATGAAAGCTTAGAAGGAATGCAAGTGCAGGTCAATAATGCTGTGGCGGTTGGACCAACGAATAATTTTGGCGAAATTCCGGTATTGGCAGACAATGGCGCAAATGCTAGCGTTCGCACGTCTCGTGGTGGAATTATAATTCAACCTGGTGATTTTAATCCAGAGCGAATTATTATTGATGATGAGATTATCTCCAACGAACCGCAGGTGAATGTGGGAGATACATTTAACGGAGCAACTGTTGGGGTTATTGACTACAGTTTTGGGAACTTTAAGCTGTTGAATACCCAAGCTTTGCCCAGTGTAACTTCTGGAGGCTTGCAGCGTGAAGTTACGCATCTGACTCCCACTGCTCATCAGCTGACAGTTGCCACTTTCAACGTAGAAAATCTCGATCCCGGTGATAATGATACTAAGTTCAATAGCCTTGCTGGTGCTATTGTTAATAACCTCAAGTCACCAGATATTATCTCTTTAGAAGAGATTCAGGACAATAACGGACCAACAAATGACAGCGTTGTTGATGCCAGCCAAACTTACCAAAAATTGATTAGTGCGATCACATCTACTGGTGGTCCTACCTATGAATTTCGCCAGATTAATCCAGTAGACGATACCAATGGTGGAGAACCTGGTGGAAATATCCGAGTAGGCTTCCTATTTAATCCCAACCGAGTCAGTTTTGTGGATCGTCCGGGTGGTAGTTCTACGACCAACACTACAGTCAGCAACGCCAATGGTTTTCCCTTACTTTCCGACAGCCCTGGTTTGATCGATCCCACCAACCCCGCCTTCGACAACAGCCGCAAGCCTCTGGTTGGTGAATTCGTTTTCAACGGTCAAACTGTCTATGTTGTTGGCAACCATTTCAACTCAAAAGGTGGTGACCAACCTCTATTTGGAGCAAATCAACCACCAACACTGACTAGTGAAGTCCAGCGCAATCAACAAGCCACGATAGTCAGAGACTTTGTCCAAAGTATTCTGGCAAGTGACCCCAATGCTAATGTAGTGGTAGCAGGTGACTTGAATGATTTTCAGTTCTCCAACCCCGTCAACACCATCGAAAGCGCTGGGCTAACAAATCTCATTGAAACCCTACCTCTTAATGAACAATACACTTACGTCTTTGATGGCAACTCCCAAGTTCTTGACCATATTTTGGTAAGTAGCAATTTGTTGCATAACTTGGATGGGTTTGATGTGGTTCATATCAACTCCGAGTTTGCCGATCAAACGAGCGACCACGATCCCAGTGTGGCACGGTTTCACCTCTCACCGAGCATAATTAATGGAACACCGAGAAAAGACACCTTAGTAGGAACTTTTAAAGGTGATACCATTACTGGCTTCCTAAATAAGGATACCATTACTACTGGTACTGGTAGTGACTTGATTGTCTATACAAAGTTTGGGGATAGAGGCGATACCATTACTGACTTTACAGTTGGTGCTGACAAACTTGTCTTCACCGAGTTGCTTGACAAAGTTGGCTACAACGGAACTAATGCAATTGCTGATGGCTTTTTGGGTTTTGAGCAAAAAGGTGCAAATGCTGTGGTTCTTTTCGATCCTAGTGGTTTTGGAAAACACCATCAAAGAGCGTTTATCACTCTAGAGAATGTTTCAGCTGTGGCTCTTAATGATGTCAATAACTTTGTGTTTTAAATAACATATCGGGATTTCCAGTAAACAAATTATCTCATATTGTGGGACGGGCGTCCCCGCCCGTTTTCTATGAGTGGCGGGCGAGGACGCCCGCACCACAAGCAATTTTGGGATATTTTTTTATTTGGACATCCCTTAATCGATTTTCCCGGTAAAAACTCGCTCGGCTGGTCCGGTCATGTAAACCCGTCGATCTACTTCTGACCATTCGATGTACAAGGGTCCTCCAGGAAGTTCCACAGTGGCTGTGCGATCGCATCTTCCTGTCAACACCCCAGCTACCAATGATGCACAAGCACCAGTACCACAAGCTAAAGTTATACCAGCACCGCGTTCCCACACGCGCATTTTCACGTAGTCACGACTGACAACTTCAATAAATTCTGTATTTGTCCGTCGAGGAAATACGGGGTGGTTTTCAAACTGCGGACCGATCGCTTCCAGAGGAATAGCAGCGACATCTTCTACAAAAGTAATGCAGTGAGGGTTACCCATACTAACACAGGTAACATCCCAAGTTTTTCCTGCAACTTGTATCGGTTGAGCAATAACTTTTTCGTCATCGGGAGCGAGAGTTGTAGGAATTTCACCAGCAAGTAATCTCGGAAGCCCCATATCTACTTTAACTTGACCATCCGACATCAGTTGAGGTGTCATCACACCACCCAGTGTATGAATGGCATATTTGTCACTTTTCCTCTGAGTTCCTTCCAAATCAGCTAAGAAAGCAGCCAAACAGCGAATACCATTACCACACATTTCTGGTTCTGAACCATCGGAGTTAAAAATCCGCATGGTATAGTCATTACCATTTTCTCCTGGTAATGCAAAAATGACGCCATCAGCACCGATACCAAAGTGGCGATCGCATAACTTAATTGCTTGTTCTGGTGTAATCGCGGGCGTAGATGACGAGCGATTGTCAATCAGGATAAAGTCATTACCCAAACCATGATACTTAGTAAATTCGATTGCCATTTCTCAAATCCGTGAATTATATTGGTGTTTTGTCATTTGACCAGTGACCAGTGACCAGTGATCAGTGACCAGTGACCAGTGACCAGTGACCAGTGACCAGTGACCAATACAAATAACAAATAACAAATAACTATGATTACTGAATTTGATACCTCTCTGCCTAGTATTCGACAAGTACAAAACCTGATTAAGGAAGGTGCGTCTGTCCAAATCAAACTGCTAACTGGTGACTTACTTACCGGGAAAATGATATGGCAAGACGTGCAGTGTTTGTGTTATGTAGACGACCACAACCAGCAGATAACTGTTTGGAAGCAGGCGATCTCCTATATCAAACCAATAATGTAGAGACGTGCCATGGCTAGTCTTTGCAGCTTAATCCAGTAAGCTATCCGTGGGGAGAAACTCTTTAAGTGCGTCCGCTTCACCAGCTTTTACCACTGGTAAGGGCAAAGGTGCTAAAGTTTCCGGTGCAAGCAACTGTACGAGTTGATTGACAGCGACTAAGCTACCACAGACCAAAACTTGGTCGCGAGCTTGTAAATCCATACTGTCATTAGGAAAGCGGATAAATTTTCCATCTCGTCGCATTGCCTGCACTTTGATCCCATATTGATTGTAGGTATCCAAATCTGCTAGGGTTTTACCAACCACTGAAGAGTCAGTACTAACCGCAACCCATTGACAGGCACTGTTTTCACCGGGAACAGCAACATGTCCTTTGGCAAATTCATTTAAGGCAGCAAGTTCACTATCAGAACCCACGATTAACAAGCGATCGCCCTCTTCCAATTTGGTTTCCAGAGAAGGAAAGTCAATTTCTTCACCTCCTTCGCGGCGAATAGCCATCAAACTAACCCCCGTTAAGTAACGCATATCGGCTTCTTCCAAGGACATACCAATGAGAGGTGAATCATATGGTAGGGGATACCAGCGCTTGTTGAGGTCTTGAGTGGCTTGTTGCAAATCGCGAGAAACCTCAAAAGCAGTACGCACGGGTCTTAGGTCTAAATAATGACTGTTGCGAATTTCTTGCATTTGTCGCTGCACCAGTACAGGTGATAAGCCCACTTCTGTGAGAATGTAAGCTACCATTTCCAAACTAGCCTCAAATTCTGGCTGCACAACTTCTCTTGCGCCAAGTTGGTAAAGTACCTCTATACTCTTATCATTAGTGGCACGAACAACAACATCCAAATCGGGAGATAATTCCAAAGCCCGTTTCAGGCAAAGACGAGTGCTCATGGGGTCAGGTAGTGCGATCGCCATTCCTCGTGCAGTGTTTACCCCAGCAGTTTCTAAAACGTGAAGACTCACACAATTGCCATATACGTAAGGAATTCCAGCGTCCCGCAATTGCTGAATTCTTGTTTCCGACTGATCGATCACGACAACAGGCAACTCGCGAGAAAGCAATAACTTAACTAAGTTTCGTCCCACTCGCCCATAACCGCAAACCACCACATGATCTTTCAGTGACAATTCTTTGGTAACTTCTAAAGGCTTACCCTCATCACTTAAAAAGCTCTTTAGCCAAGGGACTGACTCTATCCAATCAAATAAAATCGGAACCGAACGCAGCACAAATGGGGTAAGCACTAGTGTCACTGCAGTTGTTCCCAATATCAATAAATATATCCGTCGGGAAACCAGCCCCAGTTTTTGTCCTTCACTGGCAAGCACAAAGGAAAATTCTCCAATTTGAGCCAATCCCAATCCAGCAATTAACGCCGTTTTTAACGGATAACGAAACAATCTTACCAATGGTGTTATAATTATGAACTTTCCTACAAATACTAGTGCCACTAGCCCCAGAATCAGTTCCAAATTGTTCCATAAAAACATTGGGTCAATCAACATCCCAATAGAAGCAAAGAACAAACTGGCAAAAATATCTCTCAGTGGCTCCACGTATGATAAAGTTTGGTCAGCGTATTCCACCTCCGAAATCATCAAACCTGCAACAAATGCCCCCATCTCAATAGAAAGCCCCAAATACGCTGTTAGCAGAGCGATACCCAAACACAGCGCCACCACTCCTAACAAAAATAATTCTCGACTTTCAGTGCGGGCTAGCAATCGTAACAAAGGTGGGATCAGCCAAATTCCAGCAACAATAGCACCTGCAGCAAATAACCCAATTTTTAACAGCGCTAAGAGTACGGCTACAGCAATAGATTCCCCTGGTTGATGGAGCGCTGGTAAGACCGCAATCATCAGCCCCAGTGCCAAATCCTGTACTATCAAAATACCCAACATTACTTGTCCGTGGGGCGTTTCTGTTTCATTACGCTCCATCAAGCATTTCAAGACAACTGCTGTGGAAGATAGAGATAAGATTGCCCCTAAAAATATACCCTTAGCCGGCAAAGTTGCCCAAGCCCCAGTCACCCCGCAAACCACAACTGTAACTAAAATTGTCAGGGCAATCTGTAGCCCACCACCTCCAAGGGCAATATTTTTGACTTTTTTGAGTTCCGCAAACGAAAACTCCACACCCAAAGCAAACAATAGAAAGGCAACTCCGAACTGAGCCAAAGTTTCTACTTGAATGACTTCTTTAATCAGTCCCAGTCCGGTTGGTCCAACGACCATTCCGCCAATGAGATACCCCAGTAAAACGGGTTGTCGCAAAAGCGCAGCCAGCAGACCACCACAAGCAGCTACGGTCAAAACCGAAACTAAATCAACTATCAGCCTAAAATCTTCCTGCACGAGTTTTGAGACACACTGTTAAGACCTATTAACATTCAGGATACAAAGTTTTTCATCAGCCTGGATAGTTAATTAAGAAAAGAGAGTGAGGGAGTGAGGGAGTGAGGTGATAACTAATACTCAATGCCAAATCCAAAATCCAAAATCCAAAATCCAAAATCCCCACGGCTTATGATAGAAACAGACGCATTCTTGGTTGTCTTATGTTAACTGTTAAAGATTTAGAGCAATTGCAAGTAGAGCATCCAGAGTGGCAAATGGAACTAGTAGATGGGAGTATTGTGGTTATGGGTCCGTCGGATTATGAGTCAGAAGAAATTGGCTCTCGTTTGCTCACATTTTTAAATATGTGGGTTATGCCTAGAAAATTGGGACGAGTGACTGGTTCGAGTGCTGGATTTATCCTGCCCGGTCTTGACATAAATGCTAATAATGGAGCTAGTACAAATTTGCGTGCTCCTGATGTATCGTTTGTACGAGCTGAACGCTTGAAGAAAACTAAGCGCGATTTTGTAGAACTCGTACCCGATTTGATGGTAGAGGTCAAATCTAAATCCGATCGCATCAAGCCATTAGTAGAGAAAATTCAGCTATTCCTGCAACTTGGATGTAGTGTTGGTATCCTGATTGACCCCGATAAATTGACGGTGAGTGTTTACCGACACAACCAAGACCCCGCACTACTGAAAGATGATGATAAACTGACACTACCAGACTTGCTGCCGGGATGGGAAATCTCAGTATCAGAACTTTGGCCTCCAGAATTCGAGTAATACCATTTTGGATTTTAGATTTTAGATTTTGGATTGAGAAAGCTTTATCTGGGCTTAATATTACCTAACGATCTGTCACATTCTTTTTTCAAATTGGTCTAAAGATTTTTATGCTAAAAACAACATGGAAGATGGGGAACTCCCTTTCTTGATAATTGAGTCTGTTGTTCAACAGAACGATCCAAGTTGTTTTACTCCTCCAGAATAACCGTGTATAGCGTTAGCCATTTTAAGAACAAATCAAAAACCAACAGCCGTGTAACCAATGCTCTCCTTGGGGTCTTTGCTGCTTTACCTGTTGTATTCGCGTCACCTGCACGGGCTCTGCAAGTACAAGTTAGCCCAGAATCTCCTCAATTGGGAGACACCATATCAGTTATCGTGAATTTAGATAATGCCGATCCCGGTAACAATGTAACCGTTACCAGTGGGAATGAAAAGTATCCTGCATATGAAATTGCACCAAATCAATATCGTGCTTTAATCCCTACCACACCATTAGAAACCTCTGGAAATAGAAACATCCAAGTATCGGGAGAAGGACAGGTACAGAATTTGACCTTACAAGTACGGTCTCGCAAGTTTCCAGTTCAACGAATTAATTTACCTCCCTCAAAAGCAGGAGTCAAAGCCACAGAACACGAAGTTCAACGTGTTGGGGCTTTTAAGGCGTTGCAAACACCAGAAAAATATTGGAAAGGTCCTTTCCTAGCACCAAATAGAGGACGAGTTAGCACAATTTATGGCATACGTCGCTACTATAATGGTAAATTTGCTAAGGATTACTACCATCGAGGTCTTGACTATGCTGGAGGTGCAGGTTCACCTGTCGTTGCTCCGGCGGCTGGGCGAGTCGCATTGGTTGGTAGAGTCTCGGAAGGATTTCGAGTTCACGGTAATGTAGTTGGTATCGATCACGGGCAAGGTGTAACAAGCGTTTTTTTGCACCTAAGCCGCATTAATGTGAAACAGGGTGATTTTGTTCAACCCGGTCAAGTTCTTGGTGCGGTTGGTTCAACAGGCGCTTCCACGGGACCTCATCTACACTGGGGTTTGTATGTCAATGGTAAGTCTATTGACCCAGTACCCTGGCGAAAACAAGAAGTTAGATAAAAATTTTCGAGAATCGTAACTTTTTGCGTACTACTTAGCTCTTAATTGGGCAGAATAAGTAGGATTGGCACCGTCCCAACCTTGCTTGGAAGGCTTATAAGATGATTAAGATTATGAGTATAGAAAAAATTGTGGAACAAGCTCTCCAGGATGGTTATCTTACACCAGCAATGGAAGCAGAAGTCGGGCGAATTTGTGATAACGCTAGCGAACTATCAATAGAAGAGTACATGGCGTTGGATCGGCTGATGGGGTCGCTTTTAACTGGAGAAGTGATGGCGGTACCGCGCAAACAGTTTATCAACGTGATGGAAGAGTTGGTACTCACCGAGGCAATAGCCCGCGTTGCAGAAATTGAAGCGACTAGCGAAAGTTCTCTGGATGTTGGGGATATTGCTGCTTACGCCCTCAACCGCCTACCACCCTTGTACGCGACTACAGAAGAAGGTGCTAGCTACCAGCGCCAACGAGCTAGAGCACAACTTCAGGAATTAATTGCTGAACAAGTCAACGAAGCAATTGCTCGCAGTCTCGATAGACCTACCGTTGGTAACACACCAGTAGGAACTAGAAACACAAGCAATGAAGTTCTGCGACAAGTGAGTGCTCTACTCGAATCTTACGCACCCCAATTTGAGCAAAAATGAATTGGTCACTGGTCACTGGTCACTGGTCACTGGTCACTGGTCACTGGTCACTGGTCACTGACCTTACTGGCGTACTTCTACTGGTGTTCCTAAGCTGACCTGTTTGTAGAGCAAGCGAACATCAGGATTACGCATACGCAAGCAGCCATGGGAGATGGCACTGCCTATCACTTCATCATCTGGGGTTCCGTGAAAGCCAATTTGATTTCGCCCATCTGTCCAAAAACCGATCCATCGGTCTCCTAAAGGGCTATCAGTACCAGACGAAAAAATTTTACCTGTGATGGGGTGTTGCCAAATAGGATCGCGTTGCTTGTGTAAGATTTGAAATGAACCTGTGGGCGTTTCCCAACCTCTCTTACCAACACCAATTGGGTAACTCGCTATCACTGTATCCTTATTATATACATATACACGGCGATCGCTTAAATCAACGACGAGTTGTCTATTTCGAGATGCAGCATTCGTCGTTTGTTTTGTGGGTGCGAATGCTGACAGCAAAGTTATGCGATTTTGGGCATCTGGCTTTTGTCCTTGACTCTCTGTTCTCAACGCTGTTTTGGATGTCTTTGCTAGATTGGGTTGAGCGGTTGTAGAAGTCGTGATGCGCCAATGGACAATGAGAGATAGAAATGCCGTCCCAAAACAAAGCAGCATCACTATACGCGTTAAAGAGTCATTTTTTGCCATTGCCATTGTTTACCTTCTCCACCACATTCAACTCTTTTACTCAGCTATGCACTAAACCCAGTCTAGCTTGAACTATTAAATCTCTTCATTAGTAAATTACACAGAAATACTGGCAAATTTTTTATACGTTCATACTATGATTACCAAAAGTTTATAAACAATTATCAGTTCCCTCATGAATTTCTCAAAAGTCCTGGGCAAACTAGGGCTATAGAGAAGATTGTGCCACTGCTTATATTTGAAAAACGTTGTTGAGAGAACTTTTGCTCCCTGGAACTCTTTCAAAATGCAGCCATCAATCATTATTAGGAGTGGGCGGGAGAAAAGCTATGTTGGAAAAATTATTCTTAGCAGTTACAATTACCTTTTCTTTAAATTTGTTTTTGCAAGTTCATATACCTGACAGAAGCAGTTCAGAGACTAACTACCAACAACGAACAGGGTCAACACCAAACATTGTCATGAGGCTACCCTGGGAATCAAGGAATAGGGAGTAGGGAGTAGGGAGTAGGTCACTGGTCACTGGTCACTGGTCACTGGTCACTGGTCACTGGTCACTGGTCATTGTTACAGTCATAAATCCGTCACTTACTCGGGGAACATCTTACCAATTAGAGGGTCTAATAGAAAGGGAAGATTTAAAGCCAGTGCGATCTATGAGTCAATCAATTACTTTATCATCCTGGTCAACAGTTGATGCAAGGCTTCCTGAAGCGTCATTGCAAGTTGACAAACTCTCAAATCACGATCTAATTCTGCGCTGTCAAGCTGGACTACGTCCCGATCGTGCTGCGTTTGCAGAATTACTGCGGCGCTATCAATCTCAAGTTGACCGGGTGTTATACCATCTGGCTCCTGATTGGTCTGATAGGGCTGATTTGGCTCAAGAGGTTTGGATTCGCGTGTATCGGAATATTAACCGATTACAAGAACCCTCCAAATTCAGGGGCTGGTTGAGCCGCATTGCTACCAACTTGTTTTACGATGAGTTGCGGAAACGCAAGCGGGTTGTCAGTCCCCTGTCGCTGGACGCTCCCCGAGCGGTAGACGATGGCGAGATGGATTGGGAAATTGCAGGAGATACTCCCGGACCAGAAGAAGAACTGACTACTAGAGAATTTTACGAACAACTGCGTGAAGCAATCGCCGATTTGCCAGAGGTGTTCCGTACAACGATTGTTCTTAGAGAAATCGAGGGATTGGCATACGAAGAAATTGCCGAAATCACTGGGGTGTCTTTGGGAACAGTCAAGTCCAGAATTGCCCGCGCAAGAGCGAGATTGCAATCTCAGTTGCAAAATTATCTAGATGCATAACCTTTGCACAGTCTATCTTTTGGAAAATGACAAATATAAAAATTTGTTACGAATTGTCAAAAAAATCCAGAGAGCTTCTGTCATTAGGGAAGAGTTGAATAATTTTCCCAAATTGTCCGCTTTGTTTACCCGTGTAGGAATTGGTAATTAGTGTTAAAATGACTACTGATTCTCAATTTAATGACCGCTCCCACTCGGCAAATCCTCAAAAAGATTTGCAATCTAGGGATGGCAGGTATACCAATGAATTAACGGGTGCTATAGATATGGTGAAGCGCGATCGCTTCGAGTTATTAAGTGCTTACCTTGATGGTGAGGTGACAGCTGCCGAACGTAAGCAAGTTGAAGAATGGCTGGCTACTGACCAGACAGTGCAGTACTTATATGCGCGACTGTTGAAACTGAGGCAAGGAGTACGGACTCTTCCAGTGCCAGAACTGCTGCAACAGTCATCACAAAAAACAGCCGAACAAGTATTGGCACGCGTACAACGGCGTTCTCGGCTAGTCTGGCTGGGTGGTGCTGCTGTTGCTGCGTGTGCGATCGGAGCAATGTCTGGCTTGCTTGGTGAATCGAGAATGTCGCAATTCGCACAACAGCGAATAGAAAGAACTCAAGAAACACCAACTGCTGTCGCTTCACCGCTGATGGTTGCTATAAACAACCCGGTGATTCCCATACCGAAAACAGCAGAAGTTGCTCCTGAAAAATCGGTTCACGACGAAGTGCAACCACCAGACCTTCTTCTGGAATTGGATGATATTAACTGATGTTAGCTAATGGCTAATGGCAACAAACAATTAGCAAACGCTATTTAGAGTGACTCCACCAACCATCAGGGAGAAAGATGCCTCCAAGTTGGGTGGCAAGTTCTTCTTTCATTACGTAGACCCAAGCCCAACCAAGAGAATGTCCCTGTAAATCGTGGACTTCAATTTGTTGTCGATTGTAAAGGTTTTCTGACTCGTCTCTTGCAGGGTGGTAATCTTCCAACTCGTCTAAATCTATTAAAACCTGAGAGTCAGCAAACGAGAGCAAATAACCGCGCACAGAATGATCGCCCAATGCCATCGCTGGATATCCCATGGGTAGAGCGAACAATTTCCCCACTGCGATCGCACCAATAGCATCTACGACTTTCCCAATACAATATCTGTCATAATTTTCTTCACCAGGTTTGAGAGTACCGTAAACAAAAACTTTTAACAAACCGGAACAATTGCTGACCATGTCTCAATCCACAATAAAAAATTGCAACCGCAGATGAACGCGGATGCACGCTGAATGTATAAAGAAATATCCGCGTTTGTCTGCGTACATCTGCGGTTAAAAATCAAAATAAACCATATAATCAATCGAATCTTTAGACTACCGTTTAAAATATGGAAGAAGACAAGGATTACAAATTGTAGTAGGAGTATTTTCGGTGGAGTCCCGATACAACCCAGCAGAAATTGAGGAAAAATGGCAAACAACATGGACAGAACAAGGCTTGGATAAAAAGCCAACAGAGAAAAACAAGCCAAAATACTATGCCCTGTCCATGTTCCCCTATCCTTCAGGCAGCCTGCACATGGGTCACGTCCGTAATTATACAATTACCGATGCGATCGCACGCCTCAAACGGATGCAAGGGTATCGGGTCTTACATCCTATGGGTTGGGATGCCTTTGGTTTGCCTGCAGAAAACGCTGCGATCGACCGGGGTGTACCACCAGCGAAGTGGACGAATGAAAATATTGCCCAAATGCGGCAGCAATTAAAGCGCTTGGGCTTCTCCATCGATTGGGATTGTGAAGTGGCCACGTGTTCGCCAGACTATTACAAATGGACGCAGTGGATTTTCTTGCAATTTTTTAAAGCAGGTTTGGCTTACCAAAAAGAAGCAGCCGTTAACTGGGACCCCGTTGACCAAACTGTCGTTGCTAACGAACAAGTTGATAGCGAAGGAAATTCTTGGCGCAGTGGGGCAAAAGTTGAGCGTAAACTTTTGCGACAGTGGTTCTTCAAGATTACTGACTACGCCGAAGAATTGTTGAACGACCTCGACAAATTACCCGGTTGGCCCGAACGTGTTAAGTTGATGCAGGCAAACTGGATAGGTAAATCGACAGGGGCGTACTTGGAATTCCCTATTGTTGGATTGGAAGAAAAAATTGGCGTGTACACCACTCGCCCAGATACAGTTTATGGTGTCAGCTATGTAGTGTTAGCGCCAGAACATCCTTTGACACAGCGCGTCACCACGCCAGAAAATCAAGCAGCCGTGGAAGCCTTTGTGAAAGAAGTTTCCAATCAAAGCGAATTGGAACGAACTGCGGAGGATAAACCCAAGCGCGGTATTCCCACAGGTGGCAAAGCAATTAATCCATTCACCGGAGAAGAAATTCCGATTTTGATTGCTGACTACGTGCTGTATGAATACGGTACGGGTGCGGTGATGGGTGTTCCGGCACATGATGCACGGGATTTTAAGTTTGCTAAAGAAAAAAAATTACCCATTAAAGTTGTTATTGTGCCTGCAGAAGAGGCGGACAAAACCACCTCACAAGAAGAGTTACAAGCAGCATATACAGAACCGGGCGTTGTGATTAATTCCGGTCAATTTAATGGCATACCATCCACAGACGCAAAACAAGCGATGGTGGAATATGCCGAAAAGCAAGGTTTTGGCAAAGCAAGAGTCCAATACCGCTTGCGAGACTGGTTAATTTCACGCCAAAGGTACTGGGGCGCACCCATTCCTGTGATTCGTTGTCCCAATTGTGGCATTGTACCCGTCCCAGAGGAAGATTTACCCGTCTTGTTGCCAGATAATGTAGAATTTAGCGGGCGCGGACCTTCTCCTTTGGCTAAGTTAGAAAACTGGGTTAACGTACCTTGTCCAACTTGTGGAACACCAGCATTGCGAGAAACAGACACGATGGATACCTTTATTGATTCCTCGTGGTATTTCTTGCGCTTCCCTGATGCTAAGAATGAAAAGCAAGTCTTTGATTCAAGGGAAGTGAATGATTGGATGCCAGTGGATCAATATGTTGGTGGAATTGAACACGCGATTTTGCATTTATTGTATTCGCGCTTCTTTACAAAAGTTCTGCGCGATAGGGGCTTGTTGAACTTTGATGAACCCTTCCAACGCTTGTTGACTCAAGGCATGGTACAGGGGTTAACTTATATGAATCCCAATAAATCTGGAAAAGATAAGTGGGTTCCTTCTCATCTTGTTAATCCAAACGATCCTCGCGATCCGCAAACTGGCGAGCCACTGCAACGTCTTTACGCTACCATGTCAAAATCTAAGGGCAATGGTGTTGCACCGGAAGATGTGATTGACAAATACGGTATAGATACTGCCCGGATGTTCATTTTGTTTAAAGCACCACCAGAAAAAGATTTGGAGTGGGAAGAAACTGACGTGGAAGGTCAGTTCCGCTTCTTGAACCGGGTTTGGCGATTGGTTAGCGAGTATGCGAATCAACCAAGGGCGGTTGGAGGTAATCAAACTCAACTGACTAAACCTGAAAAGGATTTGCGGCGGGCAATCCATACGGCTATCAAAGAAGTGACAGAAGATGTTGAAGGTGAGTATCAGTTCAACACTGCAATATCTGAATTGATGAAATTAAGCAATGCTTTGACTGAAGCAAGTTGTAAAAATTCACCAATTTATGCAGAGGGTATTCAAACTTTAATTGTGTTGTTAGCACCTTTTGCACCTCACATTTCTGAGGAATTGTGGCATCAATTAGGTAATGTGGAATCGATCCATACGGAAGCTTGGCCTAAGTATGAAGAATCTGCTTTGGTTGCTGATGAAATCACGTTAGTGATTCAAGTTAACGGCAAAAAGCGTGCAGATCTACAAGTTCCCGCCCAAGCGGATAAAGCCGAATTGGAAAAGTATGCCCGTGAATCAGAAATTGTCCAGCGTCACCTTGAGGGCAAAGAAATTAAAAAGGTGATTGTAGTACCAGGAAAGTTGGTAAACTTTGTGGTTGGTTGATAACGTGGCTTATGCAAATGCTTCGATAATTTCGTCTGTAAATAGAGTTGCATTGGCAATAAGCGCTTCTCAGTTGACTGCAACACATTAAATAATTGGTGGAACGGGCGAGACGCCCGTTTTAGGCGGGCATCTTGCCCGCCCCTTTTTTTTTGTAATATTTGTTACCTTCGATCTTTTTCTTTTTTTGCAATTAAATCCAGATAATATAAAGAGGTAGTTGTTGCAATTTATGCTTATACTTAGATAAAATTTTGTTCAATTTATACACAAAAAAGCGCTTGGTTTTGCTCATCCAAGCACTCTTTATGTATAACTTTATACCAATCCACTTGTTTGATGCAACATTTGAGACTCACAACATATCCTAGATCTAGGAGTTTTGTGATTATAACTTGTGGCAAACATATGGTGAAGTGGTATCACTCCTTGCACTAATAAAGAATATCGCCTCTAGAATGATACGGGGAATCTAGTGAGTGACAGTTTGTCAACTGACCCTAACTTTAGAGTCATTAGTTTAGCCAACTATACGGTTGAACTCTCCACGCTTTAAAAAACGTGGATTCTGAACGTTGTCACGAAGCGGGACAAGTCCCACGTAGTGACGTTGTCCTGCCCTTACGGGCTTTGACTGGCTCAAACAGTCCTATCTGCCTTGACCCCAAAGAGCTGTACAGATACTTTGATCTCTTCCAACCGCAAAGATTTTACGTGTTGATGGCTCTTTAAAAAAGACTTTTCAACACAACCCCATATCTTCGATTGTCATGGTTCAGTCTACCAACACATTTTTTGTTATGGGTTTTTCACCTATGCCAGTAGTCAGAATATTATACCACGGTTTAGAACGGATACAACAGGATAAATCCTGTTGTGTCGGGTTTCATCCCCCGGATAAATCACGGGGGTTCTCACCTTCCCACTATGTTTTTGATAGAATTTTTCATGGTTTGTAGTTTGGCAGATTGACGTTAATATAGTGCTTGTATAATTTTAAATGCAAAATTAGCTTTTAATTTTTAATTTTTAATAGAAAATTACTAGATGGCAGTTAAATCGTAGTATAAATTTAATGCAAATTTTGGTTACCGGATATCTTTGTCTGTTCGGTGAACATACTGACTGAGCATGGCTGCATACAAGATCCCTGACTTCTTAGAGAAGTCGGGGATCTGATACCTCTTTTTGTGATGAAACCCTAACTTTTTATGCAAAGAAGTAAAGTCAGAAAAGCTGTGATTCCAGCTGCAGGTTTTGGCACTCGCCTATTTCCATCCACTAAAGTTGTCAAAAAAGAACTTTTCCCAATCGTCGATCGCGATGGTGTGGCAAAACCTGTGATTCTAGCCATTGTTGAAGAAGCGATCGCAGGTGGAATTGAAGAAATTGGGATTGTGGTGCAACCAAGCGATCGCGACATTTTTGCAGATTTTTTTCAAAATCCACCGAAACTAGAGCTTTTTAATAAACTTTCTCCAGAAAGTCAAGAATATTGCAGTTATCTTCAAGAATTAGGTAAGAAAATTACAATTTTGACCCAAGAGGAGCAAGAAGGCTACGGTCATGCAGTATACTGCGCCAAAGAATGGGTAAAAGATGAAACATTCTTACTCATGCTGGGAGACCACATTTACTCATCAGATCTAGAAAAATCCTGTGCGCGTCAAGTTTTAGATGTTTACGAACAAGTCAATCAAAATGTTGTCGGATTAATAGAAATGCCAGAGACAATAATCCATAAAGCTGGTTGTGTTACAGGAGTTTGGCGCTCCTGGAATGAGATTTTGACACTTACCCAAGTTTACGAAAAGCCATCTGTAGAATACGCACGCCAGAACCTGCGCGTGGAAGGAATAGCAGAAGACCGCTTTCTTTGTATATTTGGGCTATATGTACTGACGCCGAAAATATTTGACTTTCTAGAAGAACACATCCAGAGAAATTTTCGGGAACGGGGTGAATTTCAATTGACATCTTGTCTTGAGCAATTGCGTCAGGATGAGGGGATGACAGGTTATGTCGTGAAAGGTAAAACTTTTGATATCGGTATGCCAAACGCTTATTGGCAAACGATGATTGATTTTAGGGGTTAGTAGAGGGCAAGGCTTTGCGCCCCTACATCGTTAGGAGCAGCCCCACGGGCGGCGCACCATCCGCGACGAATGTTTCCCCTACTCCCTACTCCCTATTCCCCACTCCCCATGTTTCTTAAGAGTTTGCGGTTTACTCGCAATTACGAATTTACGAATTGTGAAGTGAAAAGATAAAATTTCCGAAGAAGTTCTGATGTAACCGTAAGTCTTTTTAGATTAGCTTCAGTATGTGTAGGAAAGTTTACTGTATATGTCTCAAATATTGTTGTATATAGGAATTAGTATTGCCCTGATTGTCGGACTTCCTATACTGCTGACTGGTCTGATTATCGGGGTTGTTTGTTTAGCTACTAGACAACTGCCGAAAGTAGCCAATACCTTTTTCTACTTGATTGCTCTTGGCAAAATTAAGGAAGCATACCAAAGTACTGCTCTGGAATTTCAAGATCACACCTCTCAAGCAGATTTGGTTGATTTTTTGCAAGCCAACTTTTTAATGAATTACAAGCGGGCTTTTTGGTTATCGCGTTCTTGTCACAATCATCAAAGTTGGATAGAAGGAGATATTATAACTCAATCCGGTGCAAAAATACCAATCAAAGTTCATTTTATTAAAGAAAATGGATTTTGGAAGATTTACGCTCTCGAAAAAACTCAATTTGGTATCATTAAAGACCGTCGAGAAAAGTTTATCCTGAGTGGGTTGATTGAAGATGGTACACGTATAAAGCCTGTAATACCTACAGAAATTCAAGCTAAGCAACTTGCTTACGATACTTTAATGTCTTTCTATGACACTGTAGAAACAAATAACTTTACACGCTTTTACGATTCTATCTCATCCCTATGGCAACAGCAAACTAGCATTGTCGAACTTGAATCAGCTTTTAAAGATTTTCTTGGGAAAAGGTTTAGCTTATCAGGTATTGTTGCAGGTCGGATTCATTTTGTACAGGCTCCAGACATTAACGAAAATAATTGGCTGCAATTGCGAGGACAAGTTCCTGACGTTATGGGCTATCCCTCAATGCTGGACTTTGACCTCCAATATGTACGGGAAGAAGCTATCTGGAAATTAGTCAAGATTAAAATTAATGTAGAAAAGTTTAAAACGGAAGTGGTACACAATGGAAAAAGACCAAAATATCCCCTGCAAATAATTGATATAACCAATGAGTTAAAGACAGATTTTTGGGCAGATAGAAATTAATAAGGGTTAGTGGTTAGTAGTTAGTTGTTAGTTGTTAGTAGTGTAGGACAGGCGTCTCGCCTGTCATTGTTAACATAGCGCTTTTCAATTGGGTGCAATACATAAAAAAGTTATGGAACTGCAGATACACGCAGACGAACGCAGATAAATCTGTACTTCATTCAAGTGAGAATCGCTATCGTTAGTGGTGTAGGACAGGCGTCTCGCCTGTCATTGTTAGTGGTTGGTGCTTATGACCAAATCTGGAATATTGAATGCTCAAGCTGTAGATAATAAGTGCGGATATCTCAATCTTTAATAAAGTCCTGGAATTTGTCAGGTCAAAGAAATTAATTTCTAATTACCTGGTCACTGATCACTGGTCACTGGTCACTGGTCACTGTTAAAGTTTTATCAGAGGTGAGCTAACAATGGCAAATGACGAACATTGGGCTTTGCTAAGGCAAGGCGTAAAAACGGTTTGGAATAAGTGGCGAAGGGAAAATCCTGAAATCAAACCAGACCTCGCTAATGTTGACATACCTAACATCAATCTCTGTGGGGTTGATTTTAAAGGAGTGAATCTGAGTAGGGCTAACCTCAGTGGTGCTGACTTGTATCAGGCAGATTTTAGCGAAGTGGATCTGAGTGGGGCTAACCTTGATGGGGCTAATCTTAGTGGAGCAAATTTGAAAGGAGCTAAGATTAACCGGGAAACAGTTATCGGTCAGAAGTGGTATTTGGTTTGGGAAATTTTTAATAAAGGAGCAGATAACCGCAATCTTAGCGAAGTGAATCTGAGCGGAGCTTACCTCAGAGGCGCTAATCTTTGTGGCGCTCATTTGAGTGGTGCTAATTTAAGTGGAGCCGACCTAAGAGAGTCTAAAATAAGGAGAGCAAATTTTGATGGAGCTAACCTCTCAGGGGCTAATCTCAGTGGTGCTGATTTGTACAAAGCAAGTTTTAGTCAGGCTAACTTTGATAGTGCTGAACTTATTGAAACTAACCTAAGCAGGGCTAATTTCAGTCAGGCTAACTTGAAAGCAGCGAAATTGATTAGAGTTCAAGCACTGAATACAAACTTTTCTGAGGCACTATTTACAGAAGCTTGTTTGGAAGACTGGAATATTAGCACAGCCACGAATGTTGATAATATAGTCTGCGATTATGTTTATCTACAAGACGCTCATAAAGAACGTTGTCCTATTTACGGAAATTTTTTGCCTGGAGATTTTAGCAAAATTCTTCGCAAAACTTTGGAAACAATAAATTTAGTTTTCTATCACGGTATTAATTGGAAAGCTTTTTCTACTGCCTTTAAGAACGCAGAACTTGAAAATCAAGGCGCACAACTAGATATTTTAAACATTGAAAAAAAAGAAGATGGCATTCTTATAGTACAGGTGAAAGTTTCTTCTATTGGAGATAAGTTCAAAGTTCATAATGATTTAAGAAAAGGTTATGATAATGCTCTAAAAGCATTGGAAATACCATCTCATACTCAAGTTGAGAATCAAGAACAAGAAATTAATAGATTATTTCATTTAATTTAGATAATCTAAAACTTAGATCTCCGGTTTCTTAAAGAAACCGGGGATCTGGCGGAGAAACTAAAACTGCCACTCCGCGCTTGTTGACCAGAGCGCCGATACAGTATTCAAAAAGGAGGCAAAAAACCCGGTTTCTCTCTGTGGTCAAGCTTGGTATCTCGTATGCTCAACTCGAAGAAACCGGGTTTTTGAGATTACTATACCGACGCTCTAAGAAAGTTGCACCTGCTGTCAAAATTGCTAACACACTTGCAGGTTCGGGTACCTTTACAGGTGAAGTTACAGGAGGTGCAACAGATATTGATGGGGTAATGTTGGCATTAACTTGTGCAATTCCACCCACAACACCTATCAAGTTTGAATTGCCTAGTATGCCTGCAAACTCAGAGGAAAACAGCAATTTAACTGACGTGAGAGTTAAACTTTTGTCATCAAGTGCGACAGTTTCTGGAGCGCTTAAATCAAACAAAATTGTATTGAGAGAAACAGTGTCTTTTAGAAACAGCCCACTGGCATTGTTAATGGCACGTTTCGGATCGAAACCAATTGAAAAGTTTCCAACAGTGATTTGATTATTAAAGGTGACAGTACCAGTATGTTCGATTGTCCCTGATAAGGGAGTCAAACCATTGGCATCACTGAAAGTGAAGTTTGTGCTTGGGGTAATATTAAAAGCAACCACAAAATTGTTGTTAATTGGTTTGGTTGTGTTGTTAGTTCCTGTTAAATCTAGCCCAATACTGCTAAGAAAGCTGAGATCGTGATAGACACTGGTGACTCCAGAATCTACCTGAAAGATACTAGCTTTTGCTTGCATAGGTACAACCGATACAAAGATTGCTGTCGCACACCCAAAAGCTGCAAGCTGAGAAAATCGCATAAGTACTCCTTGTGTTTTGTGCTTGTTGTATTAAATAGAACTAAGTTTTCTTACTTGTTTGCCATTTAAATTTAAATTTAGATTTAACATGAAATTCTGTCGCTCGCTAACATAAACCTCCATTTCCTCCAATATCTCTCACATAGGTGACTTTTACTTCTTAAAAGACTTTACTAAGCTCACTAATCACGCTTTTGGTTCTTGCTTAAAAAATAAGTTAGTGACTTACGTGGGTTACAAATATGACTTTGCATCTAACTCAAGATGGACTTTATTCATCTGTTTGTGATTTATCAATAATTGTAACAAGAATGGCTTTTTTGATTTAGATAAGGTTACTTCATAGATGAGCGATCGCGCAGTCAACTCTTTATCGCATTACACATCTCCAGAAACTAATGTGAACAGTGTATACAACCCTTGTAGCCATGCGCGTCTTTACATCGTTTTTCACTTCTATGTCTATTGACAATTCATCCGATAAACTGACAAAAAAATTAAAGTATTGTTTGCTCATTTTATGAAAAAATTTAACTAAAGTTAAAATAAATTGGATGTACCAATGAAGTCAGAATTTATATGCTTGATTTTATAAATAATTTTTTATTTACAAACCAGTTTATTCCTCACGGACATTGTTATCTTTGGAAGCCGGGATTGGTGGGATTGCATATTTTGAGCGATGCACTAACAGCTATTGCTTATTTTTCAATTCCAGTTATGCTTGTTTATTTTGTCAAAAAACGGCACGATCTTCCCTTTCATTCGATATTTTTGCTGTTTGGAGCTTTTATTGTCGCTTGCGGTATGACTCATGTCATGGATATTTGGACGCTTTGGTTCCCAATGTACTGGTTATCGGGTTTAGTCAAAGCGATCGCAGCTTTCATCTCTTGTTTGACAGCTTTGTCTTTATTGCCATTAATCCCGCTAGCATTAGCTCTTCCCAGTCCCGAACAATTAGAAGCAGCTAATAACCAACTGTTGAATGAGATAGAAGAACGCCAGCGAGTTGAATTGAAACTGCGATCGCTTCTTGATGAGCTTGAAATCAGGGTGGCAGAACGTACTCAAGAGTTAACCAAATCTTTAAAAGATTTATCAGATATTAAATTTGCCCTAGATGAATCTGCGATTGTGGCTATTACAAATCATCGGGGAATCATCACATACGTCAATGATAAATTCTGCTCTATCTCAAAATATTCTCCTGAAGAACTTGTGGGAAAAGACCACCGCATTATCAATTCTGGGTACCATCCAAAAGAATTTTTCAGGCAAATGTGGGCAACCATTTCTTCCGGACGGATTTGGAAAGGTGAAATTAAGAATAAAGCGAAAGACGGAACTAATTATTGGGTGGATACAACCATTGTGCCACTTTTAAAGGTGGATGAAAAGTCATATCAATACATAGCTATTCGCAATGATATAACTGCTCGCAAGCGTGTGGATTCAGAACTACAATCTGCTAACGAACAACTTAGCAATTGGGTGAAAGAATTAGAAAGTCGCAATCAAGAGACTGCTCAAATGAGTAAATTAAGCGATATGTTACAAGCTTGTTTGAGCATTGAAGAAGCACATGAAGTGATTTCTAAACTAGTCCAACCTTTATTTCCAGATGTATCGGGCGGCGTGTTTATTATCAATTCCTCAAAACGATTAGTTGAGGCGGTTGCAACTTGGGGCGATGTAATATCTAACGCAAGTCAGTTCTTTACACCAAATGAATGTTGGGCGCTGCGACGGGGACAAGTTCATTGGGTTGATAACGCCAACTGCAACGTTCCGTGCAAGCACGTACACCACAACTCGTGCATTACAGAGTCCCTGTGTGTACCTATGATGGCACAGGGAGAAGCAATGGGCGTATTGCATTTAAGCTCTCAAGTTCAGGGAAAACTTAACACTGCCAAACAAAACTTGGCAACAACTGTTGCTGAACACATTGCTTTAGCACTAGCTAACATGAAGTTGCACGCAGCCATTCAATATCAGAGTGTTCGCGATCCCCTCACTGGATTGTTCAATCGCCGTTACTTGGAAGAATCTCTAGAAAGAGAATTTGCAAGAGCAGAACGCTTACAGCAAGCTTTGTCTATTATCATGCTTGACGTCGATCACTTTAAGCGATTTAATGACACGTTTGGTCATAATGCAGGAGATATAGTACTGCGGGAATTGGGTGCATTTTTGCAAAAACAAATCCGCAATAGTGATATAGCTTGTCGCTACGGAGGAGAAGAAATAACGCTGATACTGCCGGAAACGCCTACGGAGGTTGCTAAATCCCGTGCAGAGGCTATACGCGAAGGTGTAAAGCATCTGTTGGTAGAACATCATTCTCAAGTGTTTGGTGCTCTTACTGTATCGTTGGGAGTAGCAACGTTTCCAGAACACGGTAAAACACCGGAAGTGGCGATCGCAGCAGCTGATGCAGCACTGTATCGCGCTAAAAAAGAAGGTCGCGATCGCGTGATAGTCGCATCTTATACCAATTCTCTGTAAAGCTGCACATTATTTTTACCCCACCCTAACCCAGACCCTAACTACGCAACCGGGGGGAAGTATCGCTCCGAAAACCCCTACATCTGGACTTTTGGATATTCCTTCGCAGTAAAGAATATTTACAGGCACAGCGACCCCCCTAGGAAGCGGTAAGTATCATCCTCACCGATTACGTCACTTACGGCATCACTATGAGTGGTAAAAATAAACTGGCAGTTTTGACTGAGTTTGGGAAGTTGGCGCACCAAACTTTGTGCTGCTGGGGGATGAAGATTAAGGTCAATTTCGTCAATCAGTACTACTGAGTTAGCAATCTGTTGCCTCACAAACTCGTACAAAATAGGAAATACCGAAGTTATTTGCTTGTAATGCGGTACACTTATTCGCTTTTATAGACAAAAAATATGACCAGCGCTCAGCGCTCAGTGATCAGTGACCACTAACCACTAACCACTAACCACTAACCACAAATTAATCTTTAGCTTCAATTGTTTCAGCTACTGCTAAACCCACTGTAGAAACTAACATAATAAAAAGAATTGATGCTAAATCTACTATTACAAAGAACTGAAGCGCGGAATCAAATGACATGTAGGCTTGCATAATTGATAACCTTTTCTGTAAAGATGACTTTTAACATATAAGGGCTGGAAAAAGGTGCAGATAGAGAGAGAACTACACCTTGTGTAGAAATGAAAGTATCTTGCTTTCACCGAACACATCTATTAATAGATGGAAAAAATAAAGAAGTTGTGGAGACTTTATAAAGTGTGGGATGAATTTTGGGGCAATAACGGGGCTAGCTAATCGGGCAGATGTTGTTGCGCCCAAAGCACAGCTTGAACTCGATCTCGAACTCCTAACTGGTTAAAAATTTGAGAGACATAATTTCTGACAGTACCTTCTGTCAAATAAAGTTCTCGAGCAATCTCTCGATTGTTCTTTCCCAGTCCCATTAACTTCAGGATTTCCTGTTCGCGTTGACTTAGCAGGTGACGATACTTACCTGTTGAGTGTGAGAGGCTAGGTTTTAACTGTTGAACGATTTTAGGGGCAATAGTTGGTCCAAGTTGACAGTATCCTAAATAAACTGACCGAATAGCGATCGCAATCTGTTCGATGGGAGTATGTTTTAGTAAGTAACCTAACGCCCCTGCTTGTAAGGACTGCAAAACATACTCATCATCATCAAACGTCGTTAGCACTAAAATCCGTATCCAAGGAGATCGCTGAATAATTTCACGAGTCGCCGCAACCCCGTCGCAAATTGGCATTCGTACATCCATCAAAGTTATATCAGGGCGCAGGCGTTGAGTCAAGGTAATGGCCTCTTGTCCGTGACTCGCTTGTCCAAGTTGCATCAGTTGATATTGCTGTTTTGGTTGTTGCCAAAATAGCTTATGGACAAAAAGGTTTAGCAGACCTCAAAAATCGCTTTCGTTTTTGGAGAAAGGGAATGAAATGGCAACATACTATCTCAGTTTGGGGAACCTGTCTGTTCACTTTTAGTACTATGAATTTAGCAACTGGCGCATTGAATAGCATTGTTTTTGCTTCTAGTGATTTTACGTGGAATGCTAACTTATTTTCCACCAACTTTTTGATTGGCTTTTTGATTGCCACGTTTTTAGATGCTGGTGCAGTATTTGAGGAGAATGGTTGGCGAGGATTTGCCCTACCTTTACTGCAAAGCCGCTTCAATCCCCTAAAAGCTTCCATTGTACTGGGACTGATGTGGTTTGGATGGCATATTCCTGTGAAATTTGACATATTCTTCTATGGGTTTGGAAACGCCCTAAAGCTTTTTTTCATTCTGATGATTAAGTTTGTCTTACTTTCAATCATTATGACGTTTTTCTTTAATCAAGTCGGAGGAACAACAATTATTGCGATCGCCATGCATGGTATCTCAAATGATTCAGTCAGATTGGCTGGTCAAATCTTATCAGATAGCTATACAGTCTACCTCTTAACAGAAATTAATTTGGTCATTCCTATGTTGATTGTGGCAACAGGCTTGGTTTTGAAAACAAAGGGTCGGCTTGGTTTAACAGTAAGCAGTGACTAGTAACCAGTGACCAGTTAATCCCCATACTTCAAATTAGGGGATTTGAATAATGAATCAATTTCTTTTTTTCCATAAATAAAATAATGGTGCAAGTGCCGTATACTTAAGCGTCAAAAAAAGGGTGGAGAACGATAGGAATCTAATTTGATTTTTACCTGCGTACAGTTAAAAGTTATCAAATATACCTAAATTTTGGTGGACATGGCTCACCCTACTGGTCACTGGTCACTGGTCACTGGTCACTGGTCACTGGTCACTGTTAACGCGCCATAGAACAATGTTCAATTCCTCGCAGTAACATCCCCAGCCGCGAGTTTCTGTTTCGCGATCGCATATCCAATTGTAAATTTTCCGTGCTCTTGCTAAGGCGACATTTGTTGATGGGTATATACGAGGACTGGGACAAAAGACTTCTCCGTTGATATGTATTGCCGCTATTTGCCAGTAATCGCTTTTCTCACCTTCAGGAATAATTTCTACAAATCCGTCTTTGAATGGTTCAATAATTCCCATGCTGTCGTGCATATCACTTCTTCTTGAAGAGCAGTTTGTTTTTTGAAGCTTCTATCTCTACTCTACAAACTGCTTTTCAAAATTTCAGTATCTGAAGATAGTTAATCAAAAAACTGGCAAGATGTCCATCTACAAGAAATTAATAAATTCATGCTCTTGTGGTGCGGGCGTCCTCGCCCGCAATTAATCAAGGACGGGCATCTTGCCCATCCCACAATAGCAAGTTAGGACGGGCAAGATGCCCATCCCACAATAGCAAGTCATGAATAAAGACTCAGGATGGCTAGTCTCGACATTATTATTGCCGTTGAAGTCGTGGCTTTTAATTTTCAATTGGTGGTGCTAACGGTTGGCGAGGTGTACCACCTCCACCAATGTTCTTCGGTCCGTTATTGTCCACAACTTTTAAGGCACCAATAATCTTTGTGAGGTCATCTTGGAGGTGTTTATCGTCGTTGAAGTGACGCCCTGTGACTTTTTCATATTCTTCCTCAGCTGCCCTTTCCAAACAGATGTAGTTAAAATCCCAGCCTGAATCGTCAACGATGTAAGCACCGTAGTCTTGCATTGCCTGGAAAATCTTTTTGCCTGCTTTGGTGGTCAAGCCCAAGCTTTCTGCAGAGACGTGAGGTGGAACAGCTAACAAGGAACCCATGACTAGTGCTGGGTTGGAGCCTTTGTATTGATTTGATGCATAGGCATCAGCGACACGAGCTGGCCAGCGACGACCAGGGGTAGGAGATGAGGAATTGTAGTGCAACCACTTGCCCCAAATAACTAGTTTGAGTGCGTGACGAATAGGGTTGTTGTCCACTAACTCGCCTTGACGAATACTACCACCAATGCTGGACATTCCCGATCCACCATGTCCACCATCAATGCCATCGCCATAGATATCTTGCTCTCCAAACCAGTAGCCGTAAAGCGGACCACCCTTTTCGCATCGAGTCGTAACGTTAAACGACACTAAAGTTTTGCCATCTGGTTTCAAAAATGCTGAGGAGTTGTTTGGAGTGAAATTCTCCCTTGCATCTGGAATGATTAGCTCGTGGGGAATATGCAATTGCTCACCAGCTTTGGGATGCCACTGCGCCTGTTCCTGGGGTTTAGTACCGATGCAGCGACCTTTGCCCCAAGCACCTACCATATGGACATGTTGCAATTGGTCAGTATTTTTGGTCGGTATATACCAGTCAGTGTCAACTCCAGCGCCATTTGAACCAATATAGGCATCAACGTAATTTGCGTTTGAGCCAATTGGTACATTCCAAATACTGTCACAGGCGAAAGGCCACAAGTGTTTGTCTCGTGGTTTACCGGGACCGCAGTTGATGTTTGGGGTCGCTGGGGTTGCTTGGGCGGTAAGATTCTTGCTCTCTTCTTTCACACTCAACCTTGATGGATTTTGAGTGCTAAAGCCGATCGCGGCAGCACTATTGAGAGCATAGCTAATGGCAGTTGCGATAATGAAGTTGAAAATAATCATTTGCCTCTTTATATTAAATTCATATTCGGTTCACACACACTTGATGAATTTTCTGACTCAAATGTGATGGAGGCTAAACCCTGAACAAGCAATTTGACAGGATATTTTAGGCGCTGTACAAATCAGCCTAAGTCTGACAAACAAAATTCGTTGTTTGTCTGAGGAAACACAGCACCACTCACCTAACTGGTATAGACTAAAGGTGAACGACCACAATCGCAACCGTAATTACCGATAATATAGGCGATTTAAATTGAAAAATTGAAATTTTCCATTTTGGAAAATGACTGCTGACAAGCTTTTCAGCAGATAAATTCATATTTATTTTTTTGGAAGAAAAATCATGAATTAACTGTTATGGTCTAAATTAAAACATTGATGGCGTGTAACTCCAGCAATGTCGAATAGCCTCAAATTTATTGAAAATAGAAAAAATACTTTAGTATAATTGTTCGCAGTCTAGCGGGTATCGGTTGACTAGAGCGTCGGTACAGTATTCAAAAAGGAGGCAAAAAACCCGGTTTCTCTCTGTTGCAAAGCTTGATATCTCGTATGTTCAACTTGAAGAAACCGGGTTTTGGTGATTTCTGAAGCGATGCTCTAGAAGAATTTAGCGGATAGAGCAGACCATTCAGGCTTTGCTAAAATCTTGCAAATACTTGACAATCCAGGATTTCCAGTTCCAAAAAAGTCTCCGCCTTCTACCTTAACATATGCAGCATCTTCAACCCAATCTAATATTTCTTGCTCGCCATGAGAAATAAAAATCAAAAAGTGGTAAGAACCATTGGCTAGCGGTAAATTATTTACCCTACATCTCACATAACCAGCGTCAGGCTCCACAGTTATATTATTATTGGTAAAATTAGTCCGAAACAATAGAATCGTATTGCCTCTCTCATCTAAAAAATCAAAGCTAAAAACAACATTACTAAGAGTACTTCCTGTATTGTTTACGTAGCCAACTTCAAAATAATAATCTTTACCTGACTGTAAGATATTTACTTCGTTACCTTCTGCATCTAAAACTTTGAAGCTAATTGCTTTTACTTTGCCCGATCCTCTCCGATCTGTTCGTTCAGCCAGAGAAGTTTCATACATTAGTTTGTCAGTTTTTTCTAAATAAGCGCCGATTGCCTCCTGTGCTCCGGTATCTACATACAATCTGCCTGATTCGAGCACAATCCCTCGATTGCAAAGCGACTCCACCGCATTCATACTATGGCTGACAAATAAAACTGTTCTTCCCTCCTTAGCTGATACATCCTCCATTTTTCCCAAACACTTCTTTTGAAACTGTGCATCTCCCACTGCCAACACTTCATCTACAATCAGTATTTCTGGTTCTAGATGGGCTGCAACTGCAAACGCCAAACGTACATACATTCCCGATGAATAACGTTTAACTGGCGTATCTAAAAACTTTTCTATTTCTGCAAAGGCAACAATTTCATCAAACTTTTGTTGAATTTCTGCCTTGCTCATTCCCAGTATTGCCCCGTTCAGAAAAATATTTTCTTTACCAGTGAGTTCTGGATGAAAACCCGTTCCAACCTCCAATAAACTAGCAACTCGACCTTTAATTCGGATACTTCCCTTTGTCGGTTCCGTAATCCGACTCAGAATTTTTAGCAGCGTTGATTTTCCTGCTCCGTTTCGGCCTATAATGCCAACGCGATCGCCCCGCTCGATTTCAAAGGACACGTCCTTTAAAGCCCAAAACTCTTGACTAGATGGAGAGAATTTATCCTTTTTTGAGGGGTTAAACAATTTTTCACTCAGTCCCCTTGCTCCATTGGCAATCAAATCGCGCAAAGTTTTGTACTGGGTTCCCTCTTGCTGGTGACTCAGAATATACTTTTTGCCTAGATTTTCAACTCGAATCACCTTGTCAGACACTAGATCTATTTCCTCCTGCTCTGTAAGTAAGCCATTCAACTTGTAGCCACTTCTTTCTCAAACAAACTTAGAGCGCGTAAAGCTGCATGATCCATATCATAGTACTTGTATTCAGCAAGTCGTCCCACAAAAACGACTGTACCTTTGAGTTTCTGAGCTTCTTTAAGGTAGAGGTCATAACGCTCGCGGTTTTCCTCACGTGGGATGGGGTAGTAAGGATCGTTTTTACCCGGTACGTAAGCTTGAGGATACTCCATAACCAAGGTGGTTTTGGGTGAAGTTTGCCCTGATAGATACTTTTGCTCGGTAATACGGGTGATATCGTAGTCGTTAGGGTAGTTAACTGTACCTACTTCTTGGTAATGCTCTTGGTCTAAGGTTTCAAAGTGAAAGCGCAGGCTGCGGTAAGGTAGCTCACCATACATATAATCAAAGAAGGTATCAACGGGACCTGTATATACCATCCGGTTGAATTTGATGTCGTTGACAACTTCTCGATAGTCTGCATTTAAAAGTACTTTGATGTTGGGGTGAGCAATCATCCGTCGGAACATTTCTGTGTAACCTTGCTTTGGCATAGCTTGGTATGGATCTTGAAAGTAGCGATCGTCGCGGCTGATATAAACTGGAACGCGTCCCGTGACTCCGCGATCGAGCTCCTCTGGTTTCAGTTCCCACTGCTTGGCTGTATAACGGACAAAAACATTTTCATAAATGTAGTTAGCGAGAAACTCCAAATCTCCAATAGCAGTTTCTCGCAACTTAAGAATTGGCACTTTCACTCCAAAACCAAAGTGTTCTAAAAGCTGTTCCTCTAGCTTTTCAGCGTAGCGAGGAGGAAAAAGAGCGTAGAGGGTATTTAAATTAAATGGTATGGGAACCTTCTTCCCTTCCACTACACCAAGTACGTGGTGGTAATAATGTCGCCATTCAGTGAATTGGGATAAGTAATCCCAAACTTTTTTAGATTTAGTGTGGAAAATATGAGGACCGTATTTGTGTACCAAAATGCCATATTCGTTGTAATAGTCATAAGCATTTCCGCCAATATGATCTCGTTTTTCTACAATCAGTACTCGTTGTCCTAATTCGTTAGCAATTCTTTCAGCTAGAACACATGCAGAATATCCAGCCCCTACAATCAACCAATCGACTCTCATAACGTTTCTCCTTATCCAAAATCCCCTAATCCAAAATCCAAAATCCTCCAATCCAAAATCGTATTACTTTTGTGGCTCAAGGTAATGCTGCCAAAATTGTATAGTGGTAAAATCTTTGAAGGCTTTTTTCCAATCTGCCTTGACACTTGACCATTTAAAAGAATTTTTAATAACAGAATTAACCCAGGTTAATAAAATCTGAAGACCAGCTTTTTGGTCTAACTCGTACTGATAAGCATTAGGACTGGTTTCTACAATATAAATAATTCTTTTTTTAGCAAATCCTTTACAAATAGATTCACGTTCTTTCATCCCAGAGCGAATGATAATACTTTGTTCTGCAATTAAAAATTGTGGTAGTAAATGACCATTAAGTGTCAACAAGCTGATTAACTTTTGTATTATTTTAACTTTAATTATTGGATGACCTTCACTCATTAAACTGGTATTATCCAGAATAGTTTGATTTTTATAACTTCTACTAAATTCAAAAATCTTAGAATGTAAGATTTCTGGATCGTTATTTGTAATGAAATTCGGGCCTTGCATATAATCTTCAAAACCTTTGATTACCATTTGTGCGGAGTTGTAGTCAAAGATAAACAAGTAATAAAGCAGACATCGTGTAAAAATTTGAACTGTCTTAATATATTCTAATGAGCTATGAATTGAATTAGCTATTAAGTGATTGCGAACATAATAGTAAAAATCCCAAATAGGTCTTTTAGCATAAAAAGGTTCATGCCACACAGCTACAGAAGGAAAAGTTATTATTCCATTCTCAAAATTTTCGTTTATTCTTAAACCAAATTCCATGTCATCTATTTTGATAAATAAGGGTAGCAGCAATCCAATTTTTGAAACAATTTTTTTGGAAAAAGCAAAAAACCAAAATCCTCCATAATCTATCTTGTCTTCTAACAAAAGTGAGTTAAGCGTAGTGGTGTTTAGTAAATCAAGATTATGCTTTAAAGGATAGCCAGTATATTGATTCTCTTTAATCTTTCCTTCGTCATTGATGGATTTGTTGTATATTGCTCCAGCTTCATACAAAATGTGTTTTCTATTTAAATCTAGCATACTGCCAGCTACGGCAAAATCTTGTTTTGTATACTCATACAAAGCAAAAAGCCTGTAAATAGCTTCGCTATCTAACTCTATATCATCATCCATAAACAAGAAATGAGTATAATTATTTTCTTGCAAAGCCTCAATCAGCCCTTTGGTAAAACCACCACTTCCACCGACATTTCGATTAGAGATAAGCTGAATTCTCAAGTCTTCAAAGTCACTATGACTTAGACTTTTTCCATTATCTACTACAAAAATTTTAAACTTTTTATCTTGTAAAAACCTGTCTTGCAGAATAGTATTAACTGTCTTTTTTACATAAACTTCTTTTTTGAAAGTACAAGTGATAATAGCCAATGAAATATCTCTGGGCTTTTCTTGTTCGGTGACAACTAGCCCTTCAGCAAACAATCCTTTCTCACTAAAACAAGTTATCTCTAGATAAATGCGACCAGATTCTTGGTTGTGTTTGAGTTCTGGTAGTAATATTTTTACAGGATCTGATAGTTGACATTGCTCAAATTTATTATGGAAAAGAATTTCTTTGGTATTGGCTTCTGTTTCTCGATAAGCAAAAACCTCAAAATCGCCTTCAAGCTTCAGTAAGTAATAGAGCAAACTAAGACTTGTATACTTGGTGTATAATTTTTCGTAAATTGAGTTGAAATAAGTGTTGAAAGATAGGGTACTACTTTTACGTAAAGTTATATGACTTTCGCTTGCATGAAAATCTAAAGATCTACTTTTATCAACATTGAAGTATAGGTCAGATGTTTCAACAGTCTGAGGAAATCGAACTCGGCTGATGACTTGCATGAACTTCTTTCCTTTTATATGTGTGGGGAGTAGTACTCTGTCAAGTTTGAATTGAGGGGAGTCAGAAACCCGGTTTCTTTAAGAAACCGGGTTTCTCAACAACGGACTATCCATCAAAACAAAATTGACACTCTAGTAGGGATTGGGGGAAGAAAAATTTTTATTTGTTCTGGTGTACGCAGTTCATGATAGCTAGTTAGATACATTGGCATTAAAGCGATTTAAAAGGCGATACCTGAGAATTCCTGGTAACTTTTCCCATAGCACAGGTAAGAAATTAGGATTAAGTATAGCCTCAATCAATGCAGTTAAAAATCCTCCTTCTTTAAATGACTGTCTAACTCGGTAAAAAGCTCTCATTTGTTTCATATTTTTCAGCCGTTTCCGTAAAGTACGCTTTAGTTGTGGATTTTTTTGGGTAAAATCTTGGTGTAAAAGAGACAAATTCGTTTTGCAGGCTTGCTCGTAGAAATCAACGTACTCCTTCATTAAGGAATAAATACGTATTTGATAGAAATAATATGGTTCTGGCAAGATAATAAAACGGCAGCCATTTAATAAACATGAAAAAAAGAGGACAAAATCTTCTTCGTATTTCAAAGATTCATTAAATTCGAGATTGTGCTCAACTAGAAAGTTAAGCCTGATGAGGGGCTTTGTAATACTAAGGTATCGCTCAACAAAGTCAATCAAATCGATTTGTTTGGGCTTGTCTAATTTTATGCCATTTTTTTCAAAAAATGTTATACTCCAAGGAGTATCTTGCCCTTCAAGAATTAAATACAAATCATCTGCAATGAGATCGGCATTTTCCTTCTCAGCCACCTGCAAAAGTCTTTCTAATCTTTTTGGTGCATACCAATCATCTGAATCAAGTAAGGCAACCCATTCACCTTTTGCCTCTTTTAATGCACGATTCCTTGAGTAACTCGGTCCTTGATTTGATTCATTGACTAAAAGTTTAATCCGAGGGTCGGAAAAGCTATTAACAACTTCTACTGTATTGTCAGTGGAAGCATCATCTACTACAATGACCTCAATATTCTGCTCGACTTGAGCTAAGGCTGATTCTATTGCTTTTTCAACATACTTGCTAGTGTTGTAAGCAGGAGTAATGATAGATACTTTAGGTTTGACAAACATATTTATTAAAAACCTAAATCAGATTAATGTTGAGATTGGGCTGCTCAGATAACAACCGCAAGAAGCAACGAATTAGATGAGCAATATTCTTGCGCGATTCAAGTTGAGTCCTCATTTTCTTCAAAAGCAAAAAACTGTTATTCATTTTTCAAAAACTACAATATTTGCTAAATACAGTTTTCCCTTTAAATGTGCAAATCGTTGAAGAAAACGAGCAAGAAGGAGTTTCAGGACAACTTTTTGGCAGAGAGAAATAACTTTGCTTAAAATGCGATCGCCCAAACTATGACTTTTCGGTTCGGAATAAATACTTCCAAGTAATGTCCCAAGCACATCCCAACCATCTCCAGCATTTACCTGGTACAAAATTTTCAGTCCAAATTTATTACCAAAGTGCTGTAATGTGTAAGGAGTTGCACGCCAGAAATCATAAGGTTCTTCATGCAATGGATAGAAGTAGGGACAGGTAATGAATAGCCGACCTTCGGGAGTTAGAAGTTGAGAAAAATTGCTAAAAGCCATGTTCCAATCTACTACGTGTTCCATGACTTCGGTACAAAGAATAAAATCGAAAGTGCCATTAGCGATCGCTTCAGATGGTAACGGTTGGTCTATTCTGCAAACCACATCTACGGAGTTTTCCGGATTTTGCTCAGCATCAATACTGGTATATGTGTATCCAAGAATTTCCAAATTTTTCCGAAAGGGTTGACTTCCACATCCTACATCTAAAGCACGGGGATTCAATGAACTAGATTTGGCGTAGGTAGGCAAAATTTCTTCAATGTGGTGTCGTAATAATGAAACTATAAATTCATCTTGAGGTGATGCTGTTCCGTAGTCTTTTCTGCGTACATAATTAGTAGAAAACATAGAGTTGCACCAAATAGATTAAAGTTCCTTTTTCACTATTTATCTAGGTAATCCTAAACAAAAAACTTAGGATGACAAGGCGGTTTTGTAAGCAGCGAGCGTCTGTTGGGTACATTTTTCCCAACTAAACTTTTTCGCCTGCTCTAGAGATTTATGTGACATAGACTGACGCAATCCGGGCTGGTGATAAAGTTCAAATAAACTTTGACAAAGTCCATCAGAGTCTTTGGGGTCAAGCATGATTCCCGCATCACCAACCACTTCAGGTAGAGAGGAGGTATTTGAGGTGATGACAGGAACACCACACTGCATAGCTTCTAGCGGTGGTAGACCAAAACCTTCATAGAAAGAGGGATAAACAAAAGCGATCGCACCACTGTACACAGCCGCCAAGTCTTCATCAGCAACGTATCCTGTCGTAATAACGCGGTCTTTTAAGATAGGATCGCTGGAGATTTCTGCAAAAATTTTGTCATATTTCCAACCTTTTGCTCCGACCAATACGAGATTTAAATCTAGAATTTTTTCTTGCTGAATGAGTTGAAGAAAACATCGAATTGTATGGTCAATATTTTTGCGCGGTTCTAAGGTACTTAAACTGAGAATATAGGGTGAATTTGGTATATTATATTTACTGCAAATCAATTCAATTTCTTGAGAATCGAAGCAGGGATAGAAAAGTTTTGATGCAGCTAAATGGGTGACAAAAACTCTAGCCGGGTCGATAATGCTTGAGTAATTGCATAAGTCATCTTTAGTTGATTGAGAAACACAGAAAACCCAAGATTCCGGGTCTAAACTCGATATCGCTTTTTCGACTGTATCCTTGTCCTGTAAGTCAAAAAATTCTGGATGTATAATCGGAATCAGATCGTGTACTGTGAGAAACTTTTCCAATTGAGTTGCAGCTTTTCTGATTTCATCAGGAATTGGCTCAAAAGGTGAATGGTATATGTCGGCTTCAGCAAGGCTACGCAATGAAATTGGTTTATACAGGGATGCTGCACTTCTCGTTACATAAGTTAAAACCTTTCTGATCGCCCTAAGCATTAATATCTCAGGCGCTAATTTTCGTGAAATTGGAGTCTTGTCAAGCTTCTGATTAAGTTTGTGATAAACGTTTTGCAACCTTCGCCTAAATTTCAAGTCTTTGCTCTGGTAACCCAGAGGTACTCTCGCTAGTTCTGAATTTGATTCTAAGTAGTCGAGAACCTCGAATAATATAAAAGGGGGACCTTGCGTACAGAAAATTAAATCACATTCGTTTGAATTTTTCAGACCGTAAGCCAGATTTTCAATAACTCTAAAAATTCCTGTGCGACAGAGAGGATTATAGTACCCTAGTCCAAGCACTGAGATGTTATATAAAACTTTCATACATTACATATTTCTAATTTTACAAAAACAACTAGAATGAGAGTTGACAATCATCTATAAGAGATGCGACTCAACTTTTATTCTTCAACATTGACTAATGGTAAATTTAAACTTGTCAGCAAAAGTACTTCATCTTTTGGTGATGTTTTTATCTGCTCTCCACTTTGATTCCGGGTCTCACAAAACTGTCCTGACTTGTATCCTTCTTCAGGAGTCATCTCTCTTACGCTAGAAGGTTTTTTATCTGCACGAATGAAAAAAGCGTTTACACCATTGCTACAACATCCAACAAACACATAACCTTTCCGTTTTGCTAGTAAGCAAAGAGCTTTTAATGAAGCCCCAAAATATATCATTGAATGATGAGTTTTTGCTCGATCAAAATCCTCGCTATATGGTATCGTTACAGCAGCCTGACTACCCAATCTGTAGTTATATTCAACAATGACAATAACTGGGTGAATGACATTAATAGCTTCCCAAACCCAGTAATCATTACCGTCTATGTCTATAGAAAGTAGACCAATCTCTCCAGCTATACCTTGCTCCAGAAGCAAATTGTTAATGTTGTCTTTTGTCACAAAAGATTTGATAGCTTTTAAATTATAGTTCCAATAAAAATGAGCACTCTTGATTCGAGAGATGTGAGCATCACTACCATCAATTACTAAACCAGCCCAGTTATTGTTTACTAAGAGAAATCTCGTATTTGCTTGCAGATAATCTTCTACACCAAATTCCACAAATATCTTGTTCTCAATTTCAACATTATTTATGAGAAACTGAATTATTCCATCTTCTCCCCATTGAGAAAAAACTTGGTATTCATAATCAAGTAAATTATCACTGGTATTATGTCTTAATTGTCTAAGTTCAATTCTTCCTAAAGCTCTTTGAATAAGCTCGAGACGGTCTTCTATACCAACTTGACGTTTTTCTATATCAACTTGACGTTTTTCTATATAGTCAAGCATATAAGTAATAGGAGATAAAAATTTATTCCTAATTAATTTAATTTTCTCAAGTAATGACATTTCTAAATAGCCTCCTCTTTCAACCGCTTAAATTATTTTTATTTATAGGCAATTTGCTTGATATTCCATTCTAATTTTGGCCGAACAATTCCTGGAAGTCTCTCATTCGTTGAACCATGTCCCTCAACATCTTCAATGGTTAAACCCAAACAGTATGGAGTTGTAACTAGAGATTTATTATATGGTGGCATATCCGAGCCAAAACAGATTAAATATTTACCTGCATTTAATACATATCCAGGGAAAAAACATTGACTTGTATACTCACCTGGGCTTCTTTCTAACTTTTGCCAAGCGACTGGATCGTTAGAACCGCAGATGGGAATTCCCTCGGAATTTTGCATGAAGAAGCCAATTCTTAAACCATTTATAGGCTTTAGTACCTCATATTTCACCGCTATTGAATATCCTTTACGACAATCAATGATCGAGGCATAATCGCCCCGGTCGTTTAAAATATAAGCTTCAAGAAAACGAAGTTCTGGAGATTGAGGAGCGTCTTTTTTATTCCAAACTATACGAGCATCTGAAGCATCATCTTCAGCCAAATAATGACTAACAGCAGCTTCAATTTCTGAATCCAATAAGACTTGACCGTTTCGCATGAGTAGCGCCCGACTACAAAGTGCTCTAATAGCTGCCATATTGTGACTCACAAATAAAACTGTTCTTCCCTCCTTACCTACATCCTCCATCTTACCCAAACACTTTTTCTGAAATTGGGCATCTCCCACCGCTAACACTTCATCTACAATCAAAATTTCTGGCTCCAAATGAGCAGCTACTGCAAAAGCTAATCGTACATACATACCTGAAGAGTAGCGCTTAACAGGTGTATCTAAAAACTTCTCAATTTCTGCAAAGGCTACAATTTCATCAAACTTGCGTTGAATCTCTAGCTTGCTCATCCCCAGAATTGCACCATTCAGAAAAATATTTTCCCGTCCTGTCAACTCTGGGTGAAATCCTGTTCCCACTTCCAATAAACTGGCTACTCGCCCCTTAATCCGAATAGAGCCTCTTGTTGGTTCTGTTATTCTACTCAGAACTTTTAGGAGCGTTGACTTCCCTGCTCCATTCCGACCTATAATGCCAATTCTATCACCTTGGTGAATCTTAAATGAGACATCCTTCAGTGCCCAGAACTCTTCCCTACTTATATTTGATTCCTTTTTCCCATTAAGCTTTAGCGAACTAGCAACGAATTTCGCTGCATTAGTCATTGCTTCACGAAATGTCTTGTAATTTCCAGCTTGTTCCTGATGGGTAATAACGTATTTTTTAGCTAAATTTTCAACCTGAATGACAGTTTTTGACATTTACTTATACCAATTCCAAAAATTTTTGTGACAGATAGTTGGGTAGAATCAAGTCCAAGTGAGGCATTTTCAATCCAAATAATGATAAATATTAACTCCTAACTACATTAAAGTGAACTATCGGAGGTTGGTTTGAGACTTGCTGTAAGTGCTGGTGAATGTAGTCTACAAAAGGTTGGTAGGTGGCTTCCGGAGAAAACTTTTCGCTCACATATCTATAAGCTTGTTCCTCCATCCATCGGCGTTTATCTGGATGAGTTAAAAGCGTATGCACCGCCATTGCAAAATCCTCAGCAGTGTCTGCTACGAGTGTTGTTGTACCTACTATGTCACGCAATCCTTGAACTCCGACGCTGGTTGAAACACAAGCGCGACTATAGGACATTGCTTCCACAAGTTTAATTTTCAAACCGCTACCAGCCAGCAAAGGAACAAGACAAACTTCAGCAGCACCGTATTCAGGTTTTAAATCGTCTACCCTACCTAAAAGACGAACATTAGGAAAACTTTCTGGAATTAAATCGCACACAGTTCCACATATATAAAGGCTGCTACGTGGATTTAACTCTATGACCTTTGACCACACATTTTCCAGAAACCACTGTAGACCATAGTAATTGTGATCTACTCTACTACCAACGAATAAGCAACGACCAGGGACTTGCGCGATCGCATGAGAGTGACATTTCACAGATATCGGCATACAAATCACCTCACACTGCGGTACCATTTCTTTAAAAAGATTAGCATCTTCTTGCTGAATGGCTAACAGTACTTGTGCTTTACTTAACTCTAGAGTTTCCCGTTCCTGATTCCAGTAAGGTTCAGAAGAAGCAAGCCCTAGTTTTTTGAATTGAGCACCTCTTTGGTGGCGTACATCGTGAGTCAGTATGACTTTTACTACGTTCTTATCTAAAACAGGAGAATCTAAAACATTTGCTAAAAAGGCATAATTAGCGATGACGACATCTGGTTTAAATCGAATAAATTGTGACCTGATAAAATCGCTTTCCTCTCCCATAATTGGAGCATTCCACACATCAGAGGCGACTGCATACAGGGGCGTTAACTGTCGTTGCTCTCTAGCAGAACGATACATATTTTTTAGAGTTTCTGGCAATCTATCGTAAATGAGTCGTAATGACTCAATGAACCAATCTGATAATGAGTTAAATCTCAGCAGAAGACGACCTATCTTCCAGTTATCCTTAACCGATAGATTAGCAAGTTTGAATAAGGTTGGTGAAATCACGCACCAAGGAGCTTTACCATTGGGTGATGAGTTGGGTATTATGTATTCAATTTCGCAACCCGCCTGCCGTAAGTAGCACAGAAAATTTAGAATATAAGTGGCATTGCCTATTGTATTCTCTACAGGAATTTCTCTGCTAACAATCTGAACTTTGATAGGTCGTTGAATATATTTTGGGAACACATTTTTTACACTAGCCATAAATTATTTAGTTATTATTTATTGAGTATAAAAATTTAATTCACTGTCTACAATCAAGGGTTGTTTTCATAATTGTCTGTTATTTAAATCATCATGAAAAACTTAGGATGACAAGGCGGTTTTGTAAGCAGCGAGCGTCTGTTGGGTACATTTTTCCCAATTAAATTTTTTCGCCTGCTCTAGAGATTTATGTGACATAGACTGACGCAATCCGGGCTGATTATAAAGTTCAAATAAACTCTGACAAAGTCCATCAGAGTCTTTGGGGTCAAGCAGGATTCCCGCATCACCAACCACTTCAGGTAGAGAGGAGGTGTTTGAGGTGATGACAGGAACACCACACTGCATAGCTTCTAGCGGTGGTAGACCAAAACCTTCATAGAAGGAAGGATAAACAAAAGCGATCGCACCACTGTACACAGCCGCCAAGTCTTCATCAGCAACGTATCCTGTGGGAATAACGCGGTCTTTTAAGATAGGATGACTGGAAATTTCCGCAAAAATTTTGTCATATTTCCAACCTTTTGCACCGACCAACACGAGATTTAAATCGAGAATTTTTTCTTGCTGAATGAGTTGAAGAAAGCATCGAATTGTATGGTCAATATTTTTGCGCGGTTCTAAGGTACTTAAACTAAGAATATAAGGTGCATTTGGTATATTATATTTACTGCAAATCACTTGATTTTTTTGAGAATCGAAGCAGGGATAGAAAAGTTTTGATGCGGCTAGATGGGTGACAAAAACTCTAGCCGGGTCGATAATGCTTGAGTAATTGCATAAGTCATCTTTAGTTGATTGAGAAACACAGAAAACCCAAGATTCCAGGTCTAAACTCGATATAGCTTTTTCGACTGTATCCTTGCTAAACTCAAAAAATTCTGGATGTATAATCGGAATCAGATCGTGTACTGTAAGAAACTTTTCCAATTGAGTTGCAGCTTTTCTGATTTCATCAGGAATTGGCTCATAAGGTGAATGGTATATGTCTGCTTCAGCAAGACTATCGGGTGTCATCGATCTATAAAAGAATTCGGCACTTCGTGCTACGTAAGTCAAAATCTTTCTTAAGACCTTAAGCATTAATATCTCAGGTGCTAATTTTCGTGAATCTGGAGTCTTGTCAAGTTTTTGGTTGAGTTCGCGATAGACTGTGTAGAAACTTCGCCTAAATTTTACGTCTTTGCTGTCATAACTTAGAGGGACTTCCGCTAGTTCTGGATTGGATTCTAAGTAACCGAGAACCTCGCATAATCTTATAGAAGCACCTTGCGTGCAGAAAATTAAATCGCACTCTTGGGAATTTTTCAGACCATAAGCCAAATTCTCAATAACTCTAAAAATTCCCGTGCGACAAGGAGGATGATAGAATCCAGTTCCAAGCCATGAAATGTCACATAAAACTTTCATACATTAAAAATTACCCACACCTAAATTACATCAGCAAAAGAGCGTTCCATCCTGCGGAAGTACCAAATACCACTTAACAGAAGTAGAGCCACAATCAGCAGAGAAAGTGCAAAGCCTGGTAAATATATCTGAGACTCACCGCCCAAAATTGCCCAACGAAAACCGTCGATCACCCCTACCATTGGGTTAAGTGAGTACACCAACCGCCACTCTTCGGAAACAAGCTTGCTGCTAAAACCCACAGGCGAAATGTACAGACCAAACTGCACTAGAAACGTCACGATATAGCGGAAATCTCGGTACTCCACAGTCAAAGCTGCTAGCCACAATCCCGCACCCATCGATGCTGCAAAGGCAATGAGAATAAATAGCGGTAGTGTCAATATCCGCCAATCGGGTACAAAGTTGTACCATGCCATCAGCGCTAGCAAAAGTATGCCAGATATCATGAAATCCACAAAGCTGACAATGACAGCGCTTGTTGGCACAATGAGACGTGGAAAATAGACTTTAGAAAGCAAGTTGGCGTTGTTAATTAAGCTATTGCTGCATTCGCTCAGCCCGCTAGAGAAAAACTGCCAAGGCAACATAGCGGAATAAACGAGAATTGGGTAAGGTGCATTACCTTCACTAGGTAGCTTCGCTAAAGTTCCAAACACAATTGTAAATACTACCATTGTTAAAAAGGGGCGAATCAATGCCCATGCCATCCCAATCGCAGTTTGCTTATAGCGCACCAAAATATCACGCCATGCCAGAAAGTAGAATAACTCTCTGTATCTCCATAAGTCTTTCCAGTACTGGCTCTCAGTCCGACCTGCCTCAATAATGAGTTCTTCTCTGTTTGCTAACTTATCTGTGTTCATTAACTTACCTATTTTTTTGTTTTTTTAAATTAGACACAGTAAAATTTTCGGATCGTAAGTCAAACTGCAATCCTTGAAGAAACCATTATGTTGTTATTCATTTATTTACTTTTTTTTTCATAAAAACAAATCGACTTTTAGGAATATTTTGTTAGTGGTTAGTTGTTAGTGGTTAGTTGTTAGTGGTCACTGGTCACTGGTCACTGGTCACTGGTCACTGGTCACTGGTCACTGGTCACTGGTCACTGGTCACTGTAAAATACGCAGGCGCAGGGAACGGCTCAAGCTTCGCACTCCATCATAACCTTGTGAACCAAATAAACGGATCATTGCGATCGCTAAACTCAATCGCAGATATTTTTCAGAAAACCGTACTTGTGAATAGTGTAATATAGCTTGCTCTCGGAAGTGAGCCGCTTTTTTGTAGTCTCCGTCATCTATAGATAGCCACGCTAAACCCAGGAAAATGCTCGCGTAACACCGATTTCTCAAGTACAGCAAATCCAAAGGGACAGATTGAAATGTTTTTTCAATCACTTGGCGCAGATCCTGAACCATTTTTTGACGGTTTCTAGAAAAACTGTTAGGAAGTTGTCGATAGCGGAGTAGAGGTTCTTTAACGACTGCAATAGGATATTGAAAAGCAATGCGAACCCACATATCTAAATCGGGTGCATATGCTAAAGTGCGATCGAACAATCCGACAGTATCAAAGCAAGAACGACGCACCATTGGCGAACTTCCACTAGAAATCATGTCATTTTCAAGAATCTTACCCCATGCCTTTCCTTCAACATCGGAAGCATAGATTCTTCCTATAGGATTGTTATTCTTATCAACTAAAAGCGTCCAAGTATATACCAACCCTACTTCTGGATTTTCATCCAAGCAACGGACTTGCTTTTCTAACTTAGTGGGTTCCCACAAATCATCAGCGTCCAGAAATGCGATATATTCCCCTTGAGCGTTGCTAATACCCGTATTTCGTGCTGCAGATACGCGTTGGTTCTCTTGGGTAATAAGTTTCACTCGCGGATCTGCGACTTGAGAAGCCCATTCAACAACGTTATCTGTACTCCCATCATTAACAATCAAGACTTCAAAGTCAGTAAATGTTTGTTTCAAAACACTATCTATAGTTTCTGGCAAAAAAGCCATAGCATTGTAGGCAGGGATAACAACAGTAACTTTTGGCATAATTTTTATGATTTTGGATTAATCAATTTTGGATTTTGGATTTTAGATTTTGGATTGGTTATTAAGACTTCTCCCTACTTCGTATCCTACGGTGTACGCACAAGTCTGAAATAGCTGATCGATTGAGGTTTTTGCGTGGTTTCCACCCCACCCTAACCCGGACCTTGGAAAGGGGAGGGAACTGGAAGTCCGATCTCCCCCCTTTCCAAGGGAACTGGAAGTCCGATCTCCCCCCTTTCCAAGGGAACTGGAAGTCCGATCTTCCCCCTTTCCAAGGGAACTGGAAGTCCGATCTTCCCCCTTTCCAAGGGAACTGGAAGTCCGATCTCCCCCCTTTCCAAGGGAACTGGAAGTCCGAATCTCCCCCCTTTCCAAGGGAACTGGAAGTCCGAATCTCCCCCCTTTCCAAGGGGGGACTAAGGGGGGTAAATCCAATTTGCGACACCCTAGACCCCATATCCTCTACTCCCTACTCCCTAATTAAAAACTCACGCAATTGCTTGCCAATAACTTCCGGCGCAAAGTATTCTTCTATTCGACGACGCGCACGTTTGCCTAACTCGCGCCCCCAAGCTTCATCATCTAAAATCGAACCGAGTGTTTTCGTCAGGGCTTTGACATCCTCTCGTGGAACAACAAATCCACCGGAAGCCTCGCCTCCCTCAAGGATGTCCGGTACTCCAGGCGCATCCGCAGCAACAACGGGTAAACTACAAGCCATAGCTTCAAGCGGTGCTATGGGAAAGCCCTCCTGTCGGGATGAAAGGGTATAAACGTCAGCCGCCGATAGGTAAAGTCGAAGCACGTCGCGAGAATTTACAAATTCGTCGCGCCACATGACACCCCGCAACTGCATCTTTGCAATACACTCGCGGAGTTTGTCTGAGTCTGGTCCTGTGCCTACAAGTAGCAGTCGCAGGTCTTGATTTGGACGATCGCAACAAATCAGCTGCCAAGCTGCTGTCAGAATATCTAAGCCCTTGCGATAAAAATCTATCCTTCCGTGACATACCACCACACGTGCATTAAGTGGAATGCCAAGTGCAGCCCGTGCTTCCAATCGGTCCATAGCATACCATGACATGGTATCCATTGGATCGAAAATTCTGGCTATCTTAGATGATGGGGCTTTATAGCGATCGCGAACCCGCTCGATTTCTCTCTGTGCAGATATAATTACTCCCGTACATCCTCGAAACGCGAGTTGTCGCAAAGGATACTCTAAAAAGCTATGAGTCTTGTCACCTCCTTGAAAAGTAGCAAACACTGGCAAACGCATCAACTGTCCTAAAAGTACGCAAGCATCAAAGCGGGCGTACTCATACTCCTGACATAAAATAGCCTGACAGCCCTCACGTCGGATCTCCCGCGCCAGCAAAGCCAACGGAGTAGACAGGTATGTTCCCGTACTCTGGGCGAGATTCTTAAACTTTGTCAGCAAGGAACGACGAGTGACATTCGAGTCTTGGATGTCTTTAAACGCCTGTCCCTCACCCCCACCATAAAAGCTGAGTGCTTTCCGTCGAACCGCACGATAAGTAAGATAGCTTTTAGAAGCAGGTAATACACAAATCGTAGCACCACTAGGCACGTGGGTAAAACGTGAAACCTCAGTAAAACGAGCGGAAATACAGAACAATACCGTCCTGACACCTACTCTTTTCAAAGCTTTTATGTAGCCGAACATCCAGCTACCGACAAACTCATGACAATACGTATCAAAAGAAATATCAATATGATCTAAAAAATCATCAATCAAATCCATACAATGCAATAATGCGATCGCAGGTTCTGCTTGATTCTTTGTGGCTAGCGGTTGCTGTTGAATTACATCACGCATCATCTGAGGGAGTGGGGAGTTGGGAGTTGGGATTGGGGGAAATTATACAGAATAAGTAGATTTATCAAAAATTTTGAAACTACGAATAGCCGTCACGCTTAAAATTTTGCGCCGCAAAGCATACACTAGTTCTAGTAATTTGCTATAGCCATTATTACCAAACAATTGCAATGCCCTTGCTGCCAAACTCAAGCGGATGTACTCGCGAGAGTAACGTAACTGTGGATAGTATACAAGAGCTGAGTGACTAAATTGAATTGCTCGCTTGTAATCCTTATCGTTACTTTGCAAAGCTTTCCAACCCAAGCAGAGGTTAGCATGACCGTAACTGCGGTTTTTTAAGTACAGTAACTCTTGAGGTACACAACGGAATGTCTTCTCAATCACAAAATTAAAAGATTGTTCGAGCACTGCCAAATTTTTAGACAAACTAGTAGGAATTTGTCGATAGTAATAAAGAGGTTCTTTGAGAACGGCAAAAGAATAATGAGAGGAGATACGAATCCACAAATCCCAATCTTCAGCAAAATGTAAATTTGGTTCAAATCCTCCTACTTTTTCCAAACAACGGCGACGAACCATCACTGAAGAACAAGCTATTTTATTCGACTCAACAAGTTCCTTCCAGACTTCTCCTTCTGCAACAGAAGTCATAACTCTTCCTGTAGATTTGCCATTGCGATCGACTAAAGCCATACTCGTATGTACCAAACCCACCTCTGGATTCTCATCCAAATAACGGACTTGCTTTTCTAGTTTGGTTTGCTCCCATAAATCATCAGCATCCAAGAATGCTATATATTCTCCTTGAGATTGGGCAATACCCGTGTTACGAGCAACCGATACGCCTTGGTTTTTTTGAGAAATCAATTTCACTCGCGGATCGGTTATCTCAGAAGCCCATTGAATTATATTGTCAGAACTCCCATCATTAATAATTAAGACTTCAAAGTCGGTAAAGGTTTGCTGCAAAACACTCTCCAGAGTTTCTGGGAGATATTGCATCGAATTGTATGCTGGAATCACAACAGAAATTTTTGGCATAGATTTTTGGTTGTTAGTTGTTGGTTGTTAGTTGTTAGTTGTTGGTTGTTAATTAGTCAACTAACCACTAACAATTTTTTATTTTGCATACGAATTATTTTTGCCGGATTGCCTGCAACGACAGCGTTTTTGGGAACATCTTTGACAACAACAGAACCAGCTCCAATGACTGCGTTATCGCCAATTGTAATTTCACCGAGAATGACAACATTTGCTCCAATATCTACATTATTGCCTATTTTTGGTGAACCACTGATTGACCCATCTAGAAGTTTTTTGTTCCCTATTGTTGTAGAATGTCTGAGAATACAATTGTTCCCAATTATGGTCTCACGATTGATAACTAATCCCCGCGCATGATGCAGTTTTATTTTTTTTCCTACTTGGGTATCCCAGGGCAGTTCAACACCTAATATCCAATCAACAATGAATAGATATATACCAGCGTAAAACTTGGAAATCCAAGACAAGGGAGTTGGTAAATAATCAAGCTTTTGTGCTATCCGAAACATTAATAATATGAGACGGGATTTCAAGCTTGTGTCTTGATTGATTTGCCAATCTTGTAGTATGTCCTTCATAAATTCATTCATATGTTTCACTCCAATTCCAACCAACGACTGCAAACAAAGCCCACCAGTAGAAGAAAAGAGTTGTATGACTCCAGATATTTTCTGTAATCATTCCTACAGGAAGAGATGCTAGAATAGCTAACAAAATAAAACACAATTCATATTGCCGACCGTTACGGGGTGTCTGATACATTAACTGAACAAGACGTACTCCTTGAGCTAAGAAAAAGCCTACATAAGTTACAAAACCGATGATTCCCCCCTCAATAGCTGCCCTAATGTAGTCATTGTGGGGTAAGAATCCATTCCCAGCGACTGGAACGCTCAAACCCAAGCCGTATCCTAAAAAAGGATACTCTTGCCACCGATTGAGTAGTAAATTCCACTGAGAAAGCCTCCAGTTAAAGCTATTGTGATCTCCTTCTGACAGAAGAATTGCCCGCGATATGTCAATATCAGGATTGAGAAGAGGTGTGTTAGCAATTGAGGTAAGGCGTTGTTGCCCAAATTCCGAACTGGCAAATAAGACAATAACGAGACCAAATAGCAATATTCCACCAATCAAATTCAGCAAGCTCAATCTGGGAACAATCAAAACCAAGACAAAAATGGCAAGCATCATCAAGCTAAATAAGGACTTGGTACTGACAAACAATAAAGTCAGTACGCCAAGTAATACCAGCCACGAAGCGCGATGCTGCACCCATTTCAGTTTCCACCACGTTAGACCAATAAACAATAATAAGAAGGTGACAAAGGTATTTGCCATACCGAAAGTCCCTCTAATTCGAGCACCTTCAGATACCAATGCACCGAAGTCACCTCCGCTACCAATTGAAAGCATGGGGGGTAGCAGAGAAGGCACAAACATCTGCATTAACGCAACTGCTATTGGTATGATTAAAGACAAAAAAAGCCCGGAGACAAACTTCTCTGGGGAGATTTTATCTTTCAGCTGCATCACGAGTAAGTATACCAATGCCCAGGTAAATAAACGCACCCACTCCCGAATAGCCTCTGATAAAAATGGAGTGCCTAGCCCCAACGCTCCTAACGGTAAAAGTATGACCCACAGACTCTGTATTATTAACCAGCCTACAAAGAACCACCAAAACTTATCTGTCCTTACAGGTTGACCTGTTAATAACTTCACTGTTACATAAAGTATGGTGAGAGCGTCAAGTGCGATCGCAAAAACAGCCGGTAATTGTAGATATGAGAAAGCATCTAGAGAACTACGCAGGATTAATAAACCGATAACTGCTTGCTCGAACTGAGCAAAAAAATAGAAAAGAATTGGCACTGCACCCAAAGCTAATATCAGGTATAGGGGCTTAGTGCCAACAAGAAATCCTGTTACTACACCAATCCCTACACCCATTAACCCAATCAAGAGACCCAAACGAGCAGAACGACTTGAGCTTTGATGCGTCCACATTGTTACTTAGACCTCGAACTTGCCAATTGCTTTCGCGGTTGGTAACCGTTAACAGAATACTGGTAGTATTTTTCCGTCTGACTGGTTATTCCATTGACCACAACTCCTAATATAGGTATGCGATTTCGCGTTAACTCCGATACGCTCCGTGAAAGAATTTCCTTCAAGGTAAAGCCGGGACGTGTCACTAGCATGACTCCATCACTTTGCTTGGCTAGGGTTGCTGCATCAGCGCAAGCACTGAGGGGGGGCGTATCTATAATTACCAAATCGTAATTTTCAGCCGCTTCTGCCACCAAAGACTTCATGGCAACTGACTCTAACAGCTGTGAGGGGCGTCCGTGCAGTTCGCCACAAGTCAGTACATCCAAGTTTTCAATATCCGTTGATTGCACTGCATCTGCTAGAGATATATCTCCTTCCAGCACATCCGTCACCCCTGGCTTACCAGAGAGATTAAAGAGCGTGTGCTGTTCCGGTCTTCGCAAATCTGCATCAATCACCAATGTCCGCCAAGACAGCATGGCTGCTACAGCTGCTAAATGCGAGGCGACGATAGATTTACCTTCTCCTGCAATGGAACTGCTAACAACAATCAGCCGCATCTGGTCGCTGCGAAACTCCAGGGTTTTAAAGAGCATGCGGTATGGCTCAACCAAGCTGACATTATCTAAAAATCGGTGAGATGGTTCAAGAACAAGCGTCTTAGAAGGTAGCCGTGGCAAAACTCCTAACAATGATAGCTTGAGTAAGTCTTCCGCTTCCGATGCATCGTGTAGGGTATTGTCCATCATCTCCAGAAGCAGTACTATGGAAGTCGCGAGCAAGGTTCCCAATGCAGTTGCAAGTACCAGTACAGATGAGCGTCTGGGCGATGTGGCTACAGTTGGGGGAAGGGCTTCTTCAATAATGCGGATATTTCCGACTTGTTGGGCTTCCGCAATCCGTGCTTCCTCGTATTTGCTTTGTAGCAATTTTAAAGTCTCTGCCGCCTCTTCTCGTTGGCGCGTAAGTGGAGTCAACTGTTGCTGTTTAAATGGGAGTTGTTCAAAGCGAGTTTGGAGGTTAGCTCGTTGAGCTTGAACGCTTTTAAGCTTATTTTCCACTGCTGTGCGTTCAATATCATTGGCAATGAGTTGGGCGGAGAAGTTTTGGCTCACCTGGTCGGCGGCTACATTGTTTGGCGAAACAGGTTGATTTTCTGAAGAGATGCGATTGAGTCCCTGAATGTACAAATTGCGAACGCTGTTTCTCTGATAAAGTAACGATTGGACATCTGGATGATTTTCTGTATACTTTGCACGGGACTCAGCCAGTTTTGTTTCAAATTCTGTCAACTTAGTTCGCAACTCTTTGAGTTGTTCGTCTTGACCGCCGCGTACAGATGCATAGGCACTTTTGACGGCTGTAGAATTGGTGATTTGCCGCAGTGATGCATCTTGCGATCGCAACTCTTGAAGTTGAGCAGACAAAGTACGCTCTTGGTTTTCTAAAGTTGCTAGACTATCAACCAAACTCTCGCTTTGCTTGGTAAAAGAAATGATCCCACTACTTTGCCTGTATTTGTTTTCCTTCAGTTCGGCATCCTCTAGGTTCTGACGAGCCTTTGGGACTTCCGTTGCCAAGAACTTCCGCACGTTAGCAGCTTCTTGGCGGATCGTGTTGGCGCTTTCTTCTTCCATTGCTCGAGAAACAGCATTCAGCAACTGAGCAGCAAGTATTGGGTCTTTACTTTGATAGCTCAACTGCAGAATGTTAGTGGCAGGGACAATTTTCACTCCTAAACCTTTACTAAGGTCTGGAGTTTTGACCTGAGTGTTGGTTTTATGAGAACTTTGAAAAATTTGCAGGGCGCGGTTTAAAACCCGTTGAGACTTAGCTAATTCTGCTTGGTCAGCCAACGGACTGGGACCACCTGGTGTATTTGAAGACACTTGCGAGAGATCGCGACCCAATTCAGAAATGCTTGTTTGCTTGTTGTCAAGCATCAATCGCGCTGAGGCTTCATACTGACTTGGGGTAACCGCAAGGTATGCGATCGCACCACCTATCGCCGCCACAAACGCTGCAACAGCAGGCAAACTTCGCCTCTTTAACACGGATAGAACAGATGAAACACTTTTTTCCATAAAGTACCTTCTTTGTTATTGGTTAGTGATTAGTGGTTAGTAGTCAAGAACAACTAACAACTAACAACTAACAACTAACCACTTACTTTTTACTTAAGACTTCGGCTAACTCTGTCTGGTTTTGCTCCAATCCCCTCAAAGATGCGGGCGATTCTAAAAGTGTTTGGTAGAGGTTCAAATTGTCAGTAGTAATGCGTTCCCAGCTATAGTTCAGTTGCACGTGCCTTTTTGCATGCACTGCCATAGATGCTAGTTCTTGAGGATGAGCGATCGCCCAATCCAAAGATTGGATGCAAGAATCTACACTTCCAGTGGCAAACAGTGCTCCTCGACTTCCACTCAGCAGTTGCTTGTGAGGGGGAATATCACTAGCCAAAACTGGTACTCTTTCCCGCATAGCCTCCAACATGGCTAGAGGTAGCCCCTCTAAATCAGAAGGAAGAGCAAATAACCCTGCACCCCTAACTATTTCCCAAAGACGAGGTCCTCGAAGTTCGCCCGCAAATACAATATTTCGATTGTGGGCTATCTTTTCCAATAACTGTGAGGTGAAGGATTTCGTATCGCTCACACCTCCAGCCAAGACAAGTTTCCATCCCAAAGGTTTCAAAGCATTAAAGGCGTCAACCAGTAAGTCAGGACGCTTTTCCGGTACAAGCCTACCCAGAAACACAACGTAGCGTCCTTTCTCCAGACCTAACTGACGACCATAACCAAAGTTTGGGTCTGATGCACCGTAGCTAGCCGGTGCATTGGGGATATAGACTGTATTTCTGCCATAGTTTTGTGAGAAATAGTCTTGCAGTGCATCTGAGACAACAACCAATCCGTGGGCAAAACGCACGGCGGCTTTTTCACCCATTTGAATGACGCGAGTTGAAACACTACCCCACTTGGCGCGTTGCCAGTCGAGACCCTGACAGGTTACAACAACTTTTGCAGAATTGATAACTCTTGGCAAACAAGTAAACAAAGAGGGGCCGAGAGCGTGGAAGTGGATGATATCATATTTCTTGGCACTCGCAGCCACCGCTCCCAAAGCTGACGTGATAAAAGCATCGACACCTCTCAAGTTCAAACCCGGTACGGAAATGACTTGCACCCCTTGATAGTCATAGCGATCGAGCCACGAACAGTCTGTATAAGAACAACGGGCAAATAAATCAACAGAATGCCCTTGTTTTACCATTCGAGGATAAAGTTCCGCACAGTAATGTTCAATTCCTCCTTGTTTAGGAGGTAAACCTTTGGCACCAATTACAGCAATTTTCATAAGAATTTAGTCTTTACCTGTCATCTAAAAGGGTTAATGGCGGTTGCTTTCAATCAAACGTTAAAAGTCAAAAGTCAAAAAACTCCAGCACTTTTAACTATTCACACTCCCACAGCCAAACTCGCTTTTTGCTCCCAACGACTAAACATATCGCTGTAAACATCACGAATAACTGTACGGGCTGCATAAGGTTGCGCCGCCCGCACGCAAGCATCTGTTGGGTAATCTTCCGGTTGTATGAGAACTTTGCGTATAGCCTCTGCTATACACGTTGGAGTCCTTTCCGAACAGACAACTCCACTTTTAGCTCCTAGCAGCTTTGGAGTTTCACCACATTGAGTGGTCACAACTGGTGTTCCACTAGCAAGCGCTTCTAAAACTACCAAAGGCAAACCCTCATATTCACTACTTAAAACAAAAACATTGCAGATACGATGCAACCGTGCAATTTCCTTTTGGGTCACTGCTCCGAGCATCGTAACTTGACTAGATAGCCCCAATCTCACAAGTTCTGCACGAATCTCTGCTGCCAACTCCCCATCACCTGCAATCAGTAGGTGAACATTGGGATCGTTTAATGCAGCAATTGCACGTACAAGCAAAATGGGATCTTTTTGGGGATGAAGCCGACCGGCAAATAAGACAAAACGCGTCTCTTCAGCCAAACCAAGTTGGGACACTAGTTCCCGCCTTTCAGCTTGACGTTGCTCTCCGGTCAAGGGATAAAAAATTTCGCTGTCAAAAGAATTTTTAATATATTTAACACGGTCTTGCAGGTTGGGGTATCGCTGTTTGTACAACTTGGTTGCATCGGTATTGCAAGAGAGAATTTGGTCAAATTGGCGAACTAATATGTTTTCTAGGGCAAAATATGCCACAGGAAATCTTCGCCAGAGAATAGCTTTTTTGTCACCACTCGCTTGCATTTGTGTCCGAATATCGTTGTGTATAAAAAGCGTTTTTTCTCCTGTCCAATAAAAAGTTGCTAGCGTTGGCTCTATCCTGTGAAAGTGCATAAAGTCTGACTCAAAACGCTTTCCTAAAAGAGCTGCCGTATACTTCAGTGTTGTTGGTATCAGGTTCCTAACATTATCATTTTGCAATGTAAATAAAGGTAGAAAACTAATTTCTTTGCCTGCAAATTCTGCTTGCTGCCATACACCAACAGGTTTTGCCCGGTAGTCTCCTGTTCCTACAAGTCTTACTTCAAACTCGCTTGGAGCGTATTTAATAAAGGTCTTGATGAGTGTCTGAATTCCTCCGATGGTTGTGTTCCAAGGATTGAACTGGTAAAAAATCGTGAGAACAGGTTTACGCATTATGACCGCCTTGCACGGTTAAGTGCAATCTCTCTAAGTATTATTTTTTATTTTTTAAAAAACTTAAAAAAGTTTAACCATTTCCTCCTACAAACTAAATAAATTTGTGAGTTTTTGCATTCCTCCGATAGTAGTAATCTCATAATTGAATTGTAAAAATCTTTCATGCCCCCCTGTATACTTCACTGAAGCTCAAACTTTTCTTTACGTGTCACACGTAGAGAAATTTTTTACTTAAACTAAGGGATGCGATCGCAGGTTGTGTCTAATAAAAAAATTTGATGCCTGTCTTCAATAATCTAGTATTTTCTACCATTAAATTTCATAGACAAGGTCAAATCTTCACAAAATCTTCACAACCCTTGTCATTATTTTTACATCCTTTTTCTCAAAAATAGAGTACATTAGTATATTTAATATAAAAATTTTTACATAAAATTTAATATTTCATAGAAAAAAGTTATAACCAAACATCAACCAGAGAATTCCTCCTGTCAGCAACAAACAAACAACACCCGCCACACCAGCCAAAGGTTTTTTATTCTTACCAGTCACCCATTCAGAGACATGACCCGTAGGACCCGTGAGTTGTGCTGTATCCAAACATGCGATCGCCCAAACCCATCCCGCATGTAGTCCCCAAGCTAAGCCGATACTACCCCTATCCGTAAACCGTGCTAATACCAACACCATACCCATTAACCAAAGACCCGGTAATTGTGGTATTGTTTCTTGCTGTTCCCAAATTAGATGTAGCAAAGCAAAAATTAAGCTTCCGGCGATCGCTGCTATCCAAACAGAGCTATCTTTAGCCAACTCAGTCAAGAGAAATCCGCGAAAAATTAACTCTTCCACACCACCTACCAATAAAGCAACTAACAATATAGGTAGTAAAATAGGTAGCAATTGCTTGAGGTTTGTTTCTTGAAAAGCGCACCACCCCAACCATATTTGACAAGAAAATACCACTGCAATACCCAACACTCCCAACGCTAAACCCAAGGTTAAAGAATAAAAAGTTGCAAGATTTCCAGAAAAGCCATATTCAGAAAAAGAAATTTTTGTCAACCAACTCATACCCCAAAGCGTGAGGGGAGCTAGGAGGTAGAGAGGAATAAGTAGGGGTAACTTTTGTTCTGGTTGTAGAGGTTGAAAGGGTTTCCATTTAATAGCGATCGCTGATATTACCGCTAGTGGTAACCAACAGAGAATCCACGCCAGAAAAAAAGCCATCACCACAACTAACGCAGATGCATCTTGTAATGATGGTAGCGAGAAGTTGGCTGATGGCTCAAATAACGCTATGAGATCGCGCAAAAAAATACGACAGACTTGTTGCATATCAGATTTCTCGCTCTGCAGGACAAAAACTTGACAATGAGCAAGTATGAATTATAAGGTGAAACATAAAGTATTTCATACTTTTGTATCATACTTCATCTTTCTTTTATCCTTCAAACTTCACCCTTTTTCAGCCTTTGCCTCTTCTCTGACCAAAATTTCTTAAACCAGCAACAGTCTAATCGTTTTATTTTGTACGAAGTTTTTTATCTTTTCAAGAAAATTTAAATTTTTTCTACATCGGGACAAGTCATCAAGCTTTTGCTCTAAACGTGCCTCTACTATAAAAAAATTTAATCTTCCTCTTCCTCTTCATCCTCATCCTCATCAAAGTCCTCTTCGTCTTCGATGTCCTCTTCGTCTAAATCTGAATCATCTGACGAGAGCAACTTCTTATCAGCATCGATTTGAATTAAGTGAATATGCTTGTATCCTAACTTAATTTCAAACTCATCACCTGACTTTAAGCCCATTGCTTTGGTGTAAGTTGCACCAATAACAATCTGACCGTTTTGGTGTACGCTGACTCTGTATGTCGGTTCGCGTCCTCGACCATCTTTTGGTGCTTCTGGGCTTAAGGGAATTCCCCTAGCTGACAATAAAGCATCATAAAAATCAGTAAGATTGACACGGACTTGGTTATTTTTGGTAACTGTGTAGTAACCGCACTGCTTGGCTCTTTCTCGCCGTGGTAAATTGGATAGTTCTTTAACCTTAGCAAGCAGTGCTTTACCGGTTAATGGTGCGGTTGCAGTTTCAGTCATTATGCTCCAAAGATCCTCACTCTCTCCGAATTGATAAAATTTGTCTTTTTGCCAGTATTTGGCTTTCTTACATCTGCACAGCGCTACTCAAAACCTTTACACGGGTTGCCTAAGAACCTTTATTATGGTTAATCCCCAACACTCCAGAAATGTCGCGGTTGTCACAGGCATTTATTTTGGTAGTTTTACGGCACTTTTAGCCATCATTTGCCATCAGAAATGAAATTAATCTTTCTTTTGGCACTGCTGTAGCGGCGTCACTTTTGTCCACCTTTACAAATTGGGGAGGCAAAACGTGGTGAGGAATTTCTTCCAACTTTATTGCCACGCTCGTTTGACCCCTAATAAGTCATGAACCCAAGAAAAAGCGGTCTTTCCACTTTTCTAGCTTTGCTTTTTTGGCTCTGAGACGAAAGGTTTTACCCATTCGTACTCTCAAGCTTTTGACAGCATAAGTAGCTTTTGGGAGGTTGTGCAGATGTACACCCTTTTATCTTGCCAGTAGAGACAAGAAATTTCCGTTCTCTACAATATTACGAAGAAACAAAGCCGTAACAGCCGCACATCTATGGCGATTGATACTGGTTTTGTTGCTTTGTAATTTCATATTAAATACTAGCATGGTTTAATAATAGCAAAATAGTTGTTTAATTTTGAATTAAACTTGCTGATATACTTTTATCTTAATGCCCTCCCCTTGGGATGAGTATTCCTGTACGAGTTTTATAAAAATTCATTGAATTTAGACATAAGGTTTTGTGCAGTGAGTTAAAACCAAGAGTTTCTTGATTAAGAGGTCACAATGTTCATCTCATGTGGTTTAACAATTCTATATAACCAAAAAAGTACTTGTGTGCCATTGCAAAGTACGTTTTTTTAGGTTAACGGCTCTCACTTGTGTTTACATGAAGATACAGTTATAACTTAAGAGGCATTTCGCAACTGATATTTTTAGTTAGGGGATAGCATAAGTCCTTATCCTCAATATCCCTGTTGTCCCCTAACCCCTCTCTCTGTGACCCAATAGGTGCTAACCTATTCGGGAAAGTTACAATTCAAATTTTCACGGTTATCCTTATGATTGTGGAGAACCGAAATTTTGTGTCTCTACAATCGTCAGTCTATTAACAGCTAGCTATGAATTAAGGACACCTTGGTGTAGCGCACTTGTTGAAGCAGCACTTTGTAGTGGGAAGAATTTCATAAGCTAGGTAGAAGTTCTTTATTAAAAGTGGTAATGGAAGTTCTTTTTAAGGTCATACGGCAGCAACAAAATTCCTCCCCTCTGGTAAAAACTTACGTTTTGGATGTTGAACCAGGAAATACCATCCTCGATTGCCTGAATCGGATTAAGTGGGAGCAAGATGGAACTTTAGCATTTCGCAAAAATTGCCGCAATACAATTTGTGGAAGCTGTGCTATACGGATAAATGGGCGTTCGGCTTTGGCTTGTAAAGAAAATGTTGGTAGTGAAATTTCCAAGAAGCAACCAGATCAAACACCAGGAAGCCCTACAAATATTATCCCAGAAATAACAATAGCACCACTGGGTAATATGCCTGTTATCAAGGATTTAGTGGTTGATATGACCAGCTTTTGGGACAACTTAGAAGCAGTGACTCCTTATGTGAGTACAGCAGGGCGAAGCGTACCAGAAAGAGAGTTCTTACAAACACCGCTAGAGCGATCGCGCCTTGATGAGACAGGAAATTGTATCATGTGTGGAGCGTGTTACTCGGAATGTAACGCTCGTGAAGTGAATTCAGATTTTGTTGGTCCCCATGCTCTTGCCAAAGCATACCGCATGGTAGAAGATTCTCGCGATAGCAAAACCGAAACTCGCTTAGAAGAATATAACGAAGGAACTAAAGGAGTTTGGGGTTGCACTCGCTGTCTTTACTGCAATTCTGTTTGTCCGATGGATGTTGCACCTTTAGATCAAATTACTAAAATCAAACAAGAACTTCTCGATCGCAAAGAAGCATCTGACAGCCGTTCCATTCGTCACCGCAAAGTGCTAGTGGAGTTAGTCAAAGAAGGAGGCTGGATCGATGAGCGATCCTTTGGTTTACAAGTTGTTGGTAATTACCTGCGAGACTTAAAAGGATTGTTGAGTATTGCCCCTCTCGGTCTGCGAATGATCGCCCGCAGAAAATTCCCACTATCATTTGAACCTTCTGAAGGTACTGAACAAGTGAGATCTCTTATTGAAGCAGTGCAGAAATCAGTGACCAGTGACCAGTGACCAGTGACCAGTGACCAGTGACCAACGATTGGGGACAAGGTAGAACTTTCTTCCTTATCCCCAATCCAAAATTCAAAATCTAAAATCTAAAATCCAAAATCCAAAATCCAAAATCCAAAATCCAAAATCCAAAATCTACTGAGGTTCTTGAGGTATAGTTAAAGGTTGCCCGGAACGGTTATAAACTAAAATATCCCATTGACCATTCACGCTGGACTCAAAGGCAATCCGACTTCCATCAGCGCTAATAGTTGGATTGCGAACTTCTGCTTGCAAGTTAGAAGTTAAATTACGTAATTGACGCGTTTCTCGATCGTAAAGAAAAATTCCTGATCGTCCCTGACGATTAGCACACAAAACAATGTAGCGACCATTTTCAGCAACAGAGGGATGAGAAGCGATCGTATCAAAAGAATTTAACCCAGGCAAATCAACCAAAGTATTCGTTAGCCTGTCAAACATATACACATCTTGGCTACCCCTACGGTCAGTTGTAAAAACAACATAGCGTTTGGAAATTTGTGGATTTAACTCCGATCCCAAGCTGTTAAGACTGCGCCCACCAGGATCGACAGCATAATTCAACAAACGGGGGTAGCCAACACAACCACCCAACAAACTTACAACAGCAAATATAATTAACGGTTTTGTCATTTGTCATTTGTCATTTGTTATTTGTCATTCCCCCCACTCCCCACTCCCTACTCCCCACTCCCTGTTACAGTAGCTCCATTATCAATATCTAACTCAATATCTGGTCCTCGGTCTAGGACTTCAATATCCCACTGACCGCGACTTGCGGATTCAAAGACAACATAGCGCCCATCGGGGCTGATACTTGGATTTCTTACCCAACCGCGATAGATTGGTGTGAGGATTTGCGACTGTTGCGTTGCGCGATCGTAAAGTGCTACAACTGGTCTGCCTTGGTCACTGGTAATGTAAGTAATATAACGCCCCGTGTAACTGAGACTGGGGCTTTCGACAATAGTTTCAGGTCGATTTAAGCCCGGTGTACTCATAAACTGTTGTTGTTGCAAGTTATACAACAGCACTTGATGACTGCCATTGCGATTGGATACAAACGCCAAAAAACGACCGTTTCCACTCAACGCTGGTTGCTGTTCGGTAGAGCGACTGTTGAGGGAAGTTGGTCCTATAGGAATATCACTATAACCGCAGGATACAAGCATCCCTGCCAATGTTAAACAAAGACTCCAACGAAGTTGTCTTTGGAGCCGAAATTTAGGTGTAATTTTTTTCACCTTAACCGTTTTCTGTTGCTTGAGTTTGCAACTTTTCTCCAGATCTATCAAAACAGCATGGGAGGGTGAGAACCTCTGAACTTCAGTCAGGGGATGAAACCCGACTCAACAGATTTTAACCTGTTGTCTCTCTTTCCACGTATTGTCTCACAGCTTCTCGAATTACCTCATTTATTGACCTCTCTTTTTGCTTGCTTAATTTCACCAAATCTTCATACTCTTTTTCGGAAAATCTAGCACTAAATCTAGTCATGACGCTAAAAATACGTTAATATAGCATCATGCTAACACAGGATGAAAAACTCCAAAAACAAAACGTGTTAGTAGACTGAACCATGACAACTGAAAGTAAGGCGTTGTGTTGAGAAGTCTTTTTGAGCCATCAACACGTAAAATTTTCATGGTTGGAAGCCTAAGTAGCCGTACAGCCTTTGGGTTAAGGCGGGTAGACCCGTGTTTGAACCGGGTAAAGCCCGTAAGGGCAGAACAACGTTACGAAGTGTGGGTTTACCCCTGAGTACGAACGTTCAGAATCCACGCGTTTTAAAAGCGTGGAGAGTTCAATTAAACATCATCGTCAAAATTTACTGAATTATCTTGTTCATCACTTGAGCGATTTGATCGGTCAAGCGGGCGGTCAAGAGGTTTGTAGTCTACGTAATCTGTGGAAATAATATCATCATCTTGGCGTTCAACTCTGGAAGTTGAATCACTGGGTGGACGACGCCTTCTTGGTCTGGGAGGAACATCGTCTTCAGTCACTGTTGGGCGAACCGGTCCATTGGTACTGCGGCGAGAAGGTCTTTTTTCTTCACCGGGAGAGTTATCCCAATCATCTACTGGTGGTTTGGAGGAAGTCTCCCAATCTTCATCTTCAAATCTTTCAGATGTACGTACTGGGCGAGAATTGCTCCGACGGCGAGGTTTGTCCGTATTTGGTCTTTCGCTACTACTGCGACGTTCTAAACGGCGTGGGGCTTGATCGTCATAGTAATCATCACGAGATGAGCGAGAATCTCTACTACCTGGAATTCGTCTTGGTGGCGCTTCGTCTTCTTCATAATAAGGCAGGGTATCTAGATCGGCTTCCATTTCTGCCTGACCATATTTTGATCTTTTACTGTATGAAGGGCGATCGCTAACCTCTCGTTCGTCATCCACAATAGGAGTGTTGCGCTTGGCTTGTTGCGTGGCAATCCCCCGCAAGCGAATGCTTTCAACTGCAAAAAATACAGTCGATCCCGCCAAAAGCAACTGACCAAATTGTAGAATTGGGTCGAGACGCCATCCTTGGAATATGAGAATAAAGCCGCACAGCAAACCCACAGCCGCAAAAAAGATATCTTGGTCGCGGGAAAGCTCTGGGCGCACTGAGCGAAGAAAATAGAGTGCTGCCCCAGCCACAGCCAGGAAGATTCCTAGAATACTGGCTGAGTTCGCCCCAAAATTTACCTGAGCCAGAACACTGGCTGAGTTCAGCCCGAACATTAGCATTGCTGTTTACCTAATAACAAATCTATGTTAACGAGTTAAAATTTAAAACTCTAGTGTGACTAGTTACTATATATTATTGCTGTGTCAAAGCGAAATTAACCCGTTCAAGAAAATTTTTTCCTGATGACAGTTTCCCTGTAATTGGAGCAAATTTAAAGAAGAGACGCAGTCACCTGCGTCTCCCAAGCCATTCTCTCACTTAAACGAGCGAGTGTTTCACGCTTGTTGAAATCTTTTATGAACGCTCGATTTTATCTTTTTGGCTAACAAAAACTAATCCTGCTATCACGGGGATAACGACAATAGCAGTACCCCAAACCAAACTCCAAAGAAAATTTGATAAAGACGGTGTCATAGATTTCAACCTTTTTTTACATACGTTATTTCAATTTTAATACTCTACCAGATTCTTGAGAAGCTACTTGTTAGGGAGTGGGGAGTAGGGAGTGGGGAGTAGGGGTAAGCAAGAAGTGGGAGTAGGGGGTTGGGAGTGGGGAATCAAGAAGTGGAAAAAACGGAAGTAAAAGAATTAGAATTATAGAGAGTGCTTTACAAAGCTTAAAATCTTACTGCTTTTGCTCTTATTTTTTCTCTACTCTGATGGAATAGTCAAGCTGATATCATGACTGGTACGACCCTTGCTGTTTGGATTCTCGGTCCGGTGTTAGGACTGATGACGTTTTTGTTTATTATTCGCATTGTTCTGACTTGGTATCCTCAAGCAGAACTGAATCGTTTTCCTTTCAACGTGGTAGCTTGGCCTACTGAACCTTTTTTAGCCCCGTTGCGAAAGATAGTACCACCTTTAGGTGGAGTAGACATCACTCCTATCATTTGGGTTGGCATTTGCAGCTTATTGCGAGAAATTTTGTTGGGTCAACAAGGGCTGCTGACTATGCTCGATCGCAGTTAGTGGTTAGTGGTTAGTGGTTAGTGGGCAGTGGAACTACTGACTAGCTTGAAAATAGAGAACAGAGATAGGGGTTAGGGGAGAACTCAATACCCAATACCCAATGTCCAATGCTCATTTTCATACGTCCTATTGTAAGCAGTTCTTTCAAGACTACTAACAACTAACAACTAACAACTAACTATTATCCAAGTCCTTTCATCTCCTGTACAAAATTGGTATAGACATTGCCCTGTAGAAACTGGGGATATTCCATAATTTTTTGATGGAAACCAATTGTGGTTGGTAAGCCCGTAATAGCGCATTCTCGCAATGCACGCTTCATGCGCTTTATGGCAGTAGCACGGTCTGGACCCCAAACAATTAACTTGCCAATGAGGGAGTCGTAGTACGGGGGAATTTGATAATCGGTATACGCGTGGGAGTCAATTCGGACTCCGGGACCGCCAGGGGGGAGATAACCACTGATACGTCCGGCTGAGGGGCGAAAATCATGTTCGGGATCTTCAGCGTTAATACGGCACTCGATTGCATGACCTCTCAAGATGACTTGGTCTTGCGTGACCGGAAGTCTTCCTCCTTGAGCAATACGGATTTGTTCGGCTACCAAGTCCATACCAGTAATCATCTCCGTAACGGGATGTTCAACTTGAATCCGGGTATTCATTTCCATAAAGTAAAACTGACCCGACCTATCCAAGAGAAACTCGACAGTTCCCGCCCCACTGTAATTGATAAACTGAGATGCTCGAACAGCCGCTTGTCCCATTTTTTCCCGTAACTCTGAGTCTAAAGCAGGGCTAGGTGCTTCTTCTAAAAGTTTCTGATTGCGACGCTGAATTGAGCAATCGCGTTCGCCCAAATGAATTACGTTACCGTAGTTATCAGCCAATATTTGAAATTCAATATGGCGGGGACACTCAATAAATTTTTCTAAATATACTCCGGAATTACCAAATGCAGCACCTGCTTCGCCTTGCGCTGCTTGAAAAGATTTGACAAATTCACTTTCAGAACGCACCAAACGCATCCCCCTACCACCGCCACCTGCTGTAGCTTTAATCATGATAGGGTAGCCAATTTTTTGGGCAATAGCTAATCCTTCTTCTTCCGACTCTAGTAAGCCATCACTACCCGGTACTGTGGGTACGCCAGCTCTTTGCATGGTATCTTTTGCCGTGGATTTATCACCCATTAACCGCATCGCTTCGGGAGAAGGACCGATGAAAGCAATGTGATGATCGGCACAAATTTCTGCAAATCGAGCATTTTCTGCTAAAAAGCCATAACCAGGATGAATAGCACTAGCATTACGTGTCAAAGCAGCAGCAATAATATTGGGAATATTCAAATAACTTTTACTGCTAGCTGCTTCTCCAATGCAAACCGCTTCATCAGCTAATTGAACGTGCAGAGCATTTCGGTCAACGGTGGAGTGTACCGCAACCGTCCCAATCCCCATTTCCTCACAGGCGCGGAGAATGCGAAGAGCAATTTCTCCCCGATTGGCAATTAATATTTTGTCAAACTTCATCTTCTAGCTAATGATATAAGTTCGGTAGATTGACATTAAGGAGCCGTCAAAGTTGAAATTACGCAGAGCCTCATCTCACTATGACGCCAGGATAGGACCAAATCACATCCTCAAGTTAGCGCGAGGATTTGGCTTGTTGCCTCTATGGGTTACTTGAGAGTGCATATCAGCCTCCCAGTATAGTGTTTATAAGTGTAAGAGTATTGTGCGCCTGATGGCACTTACACTAACAACAAAATTAGTTCATTCCCCAACAAAAATTTTTTATATTTTGGGTCGCATCTCAACCAAATTGATTTTTGTTATGCTATACTCATTACGATAAACCTTGCGGATGTGGCGGAATTGGTATACGCGCACGTTTGAGGGGCGTGTGGGCTTCCCTTGCGAGTTCGAGTCTCGCCATCCGCATTAATCACCTGACCAGTGACCAGTGACCAGTAACCAGTGGCTGGATAGCACTCGTTATTAAGATTAAGAGAATTAATTAGAAATTAATTTATTTTCGAGAGAAGTTGCAAGAAGGCTTTCCCTCCAGCCAAGTTGGGAATTAACTAGTGAGCAGTCCCCAATGCCCAATGCCCAATGCCCCTTGCCCCTTACCCAATTTTTATGCAATTATATAAATAAGTGAAGTTTTGTAAAGAACCTTGACAGCGACTTTTACGCCGACAAACAATTTAACATTGCCATTGGGGTGGCATCGTCTCACCTCAATTTGGCAGGGTGGGGAGGAAGTCATTCAACAGGGTTTGCCTCACACTCAACTCGCACCAGCTTGGCAACTCCTTTTGTTAGGTGACGGGTCTCCGACACGACACTTACAATTGCTAACAGGTGAACCCACAGAAGTGGACGTTATTGATATGTCATTGGTTGGTGCGGATTTGGATAATGCACCTGACCTAATCAAAGCTGTTCCAGGACCGCGACTGCGACGACAGGTTTGGTTGCGTACCGCCTCCGGTCAGCGCTTGGCATATGCGACTTCTTGGTGGGAAGCTTCTCACGTAGATGAGTATTTACAAAACCGTGCATTACCTATTTGGGCTAGTTTGGCACGTCTCCGCACGGAGTTATATCGGGATGTACAGGGAATCTATTATGGTGACTCCACGGCGCTAGAAGCGGGTTTTGATGAGACCGGACCTTTTTGGGGTCGCCACTACTTGTTTTGGCATCACGGGCAGCCTCTTACCCTAATTTATGAGGTTTTTTCACCATATTTAACAAAATATTTGGGCTCGATGGAATTGGGTTCTAATAATGGCAAGGTCTAGCCTTTTGTTAAATTTTTTCTTGTAGGGTGAGCGTCATTCCTGTCTTTAAATTTAAGATGGTCAAGGATGCCCGTCCCACAAAATTTGTATTATAAATATCTACAAACAGCTAGAAAAAAACTAGCATGGCAAAACCTTTGTTTCAGTGACACTGCCTATTGTGTCTGTTTTGATGAAAAAAGATAAGAAACCGTCTTTAGTGTTAACGCTCTCATCAGCAGGATTGCTGATTGGTGGGGGTGCAGCCGCATATTGGCTGTTGACTCAAGACAAACCATTCTCTAGAGATTTGCTACCAGGAGCAAATATTATTCCTCAAGATGCTCTATTTGCAGTTTCTTTTACGACCGACTCCAGTCAATGGCAAAAGTTGCGAGAGTTTGGAACCAAAGAAACTCAAACAGAACTGGATACTAATATAGTGCAGCTTCAGGAACGCTTTCTGATAAGTAACGGCTACGATTTCCAGAAAGATATTCGTCCTTGGGTGGGTGACCAAATTGCAGTTGCAGTTCTTGCGCCTGAGGTGAGCAAAGCCACGTCTAAACCAGTAACGACTAACGCAAATGTAATTGGTAACGAACAGTCGCTTGTGATGGTTTTGCCTATCAAAAATAAAGAAGTTGCTAAAAGTATACTGTCACAACCCAAAGCGCCCAAAGGCGGCAAATGGATTGACCGTTCTTACGAGAATATTGCCATCAAAGAAACTGAAGGACAAGCTGGGGAAAAATTCTCAGCAGCCGTAGTGGATGATAATTTTTTAGTTATTACTGACAACCCAAAAGCAACAGAAAAGGCAATTAATGCCTATAAACGGAAGACATCCTTGGCTGATTCTCCAGGTTTTGCAGAAAACTATCCAAAAATTGCCATTTATCAGCCCTTTGCTCAGTTTTATGTTAATGTACCTTTCTCTGCCAAAATAGCCGCATCTGGCGATCGCTCTTTACCCTCACCCGTTCTCTCTCAACTTCAAAATAACCAAGGTTTGGCAGGAAGTCTTTCTTTAGAATCAGAAGGAATCAGGATCAAAGGTGTTTCCTGGTTGAATCCAAACTCTCAAAGAGTTTTGGTAACAGAAAATAGTGCAGGCAAAATGCAAAATCGCCTCCCCGCAGAAACTTTGTTGATGCTGTCGGGAGGGAATTTAAAGCAATTGTGGGCAGATTATGCTTTAACTTCTCAAGGAAATCCGCGATCGCCAATGACACCAGAACAATTGCGAGAAGGAGTCAAATCTCTAACCGAGCTTGATTTAGAGCGAGATCTTCTGAGTTGGATGGGCGGAGAATTTTCGCTCTCAATTGTTCCAAATATTGCTAAAGAAGGCTCATCAGAAGACTTTAGGGCAGCTTTTGTCTTTATGGTAGAAGCAAGCGATCGCAATCGTGCTGAAACTGCTCTCAAACAGCTAGATGAAGTGATCAAAAATCAATACCAGTTTCAAATCAAGTACACAACAGTAGCAGATAGACCTGTTGTCAATTGGGTGGGACCCTTTGGAACCTTAACTGCTACACGCGGCTGGTTAGATGGAAACGTTGCTTTTTTAGCATTGGGTGCGCCTGTCAGCGAGAGAATACTGCCCAAACCAAATTACCCCTTTGCTAGCACGACAATTTTCCAAACAACTGTACCCAAAGAACCCAACCCTACAAATGGGCAATTTTTTATAGATGTGGAACGAACAGCTAAAAATTTTCCTTTAGCATCCTTTGTACCTATCAAACAAACTTGGATAGACGCAACACGTTCAATGGGTGTGACATCAGCCGTCAGCGATAACCGCAGTATTCGCTATGACATTTTTATTACAATGAAAAAAGTTGAAAATTCCGGTCCACTACCAACTCCTACAGCTAGTACCTCACCTGGCACATGAGAAAGGTTAACTGGTCACTGGTCACTGGTTACTGATTGAGCGCTAGGATTTAAGAAATAAAAATACGTATTTAACTGGAGATAACTTAAATTATGAATCTGGTTGCACTCCAGAATTGGCTAGATAATGCCTCCTTTGCTGTCTTATTTATAACAATGCTCGTGTATTGGTTTGGGACAGCATTTCCAAATATTCCCGCCCTTCCTACTTTGGGAACAGCCGGGATGGCGATCGCTAACTTGTGCATTGCTACCCTTTTAGGGGCAAGATGGCTGGAAGCGGGATATTTTCCCCTAAGTAATTTGTATGAATCGCTATTTTTCCTCGTTTGGGGAATTACCACCGTCCATCTGATTGCAGAAAATACAAGCCGCAGTCATTTGGTCGGAGTTGTGACTGCACCCGTCGCCATGGCTATCACAGCTTTTGCGACTTTGTCACTACCATCAGAAATGCAATCATCTGCACCCTTGGTTCCTGCACTTAAGTCAAATTGGCTGATGATGCACGTTAGCGTTATGATGTTGAGTTATTCAGCTTTGATGGTAGGTTCGCTACTGGCGATCGCTTTTCTGTTGGTAACTCGCGGTCAAGACATTCAACTACAGGGTAGTTCTGTAGGAACTGGCGGTTATCGCAGCAATGGCTATCGATTGCACAAAGTTGGTGAAGCAGTCTCTCACGCACAAGCATTTACTGGTGAGAATAATGGAGTAACCCGTGTTGAGAGCAACCCTAACGGGAAAACTGTGGTTTTAGACTTAGTGACTGTTCCTCAGTCGTCAACTATGGCAACAGCCGAACCGCTTTCACCCCAACGCCTTAGTCTTGCGGAAACCCTAGATAACATTAGCTATCGCGTTATTGGCTTGGGTTTTCCCTTGCTAACCATTGGTATTATTGCCGGTGGAGTTTGGGCGAATGAAGCATGGGGTTCTTACTGGAGTTGGGACCCTAAAGAAACTTGGGCGCTCATCACTTGGTTAGTTTTTGCTTCTTACCTCCACTCCCGCATCACTCGCGGTTGGCAAGGTCGTAGCCCTGCAATTTTAGCAGCTAGCGGCTTTGTTGTTGTTTGGATTTGTTACTTGGGAGTTAATCTTTTGGGTAAAGGTTTACACTCATACGGTTGGTTCTTTTAGGGATTTGTCAGAAATAAATTATCCCCAATTGTGGGATGGGCGTCCTCGCCCGTCCTTTGTTACCTCAAGAATTACAGGTGGACAAATCTCTAATATTTTCGATACCTTAGGAGTGAAAGGTCTGCTAAAATCAAAAACGATGAGTTTTCTAATTCCTGATGATATCATCCGAGCCACAAAAATGACTGAGGATGAACTGAAGCTAGAAATTGCTATTATGCTGTATAAGCAAGAAAAAATAAGCAGTGGCAAAGTTCGTGCTTGGACTGGACTCACAGTTATTGAATTCCAACATGAATTGGCAAAAAGAGGACTTTATATCAACTATGATGTTGAAGATTTTCAGGCAGATCTTAGAACGTTGCAATCAATGGATTTGCTGTGATTGTTGTTTGTGATACATCACCCATTACGAATTTAGCTGCAATTGGTCAACTAGATATATTGCAGCAACTTTATGGCAGTATTATTATTCCTACAGCTGTTTATAATGAGATGGTGAAAGTCGATAAGGTTGTTCCTGGTGCAGTAAAAGAAGCAGGTGTTGTCGAGACGCGATTTATCGAACTTTGTACAGGTGTGACAGAGGAAGAAGGAGATAAGGGAACTATATTCGAAACAAAGGCGGAAGCAGTTAGGAAAGCAGAAACTTGTGTGAGGATTCTGGATAACATGGAACTGTCTGCGGAACTCGACAATTCCATCTAACCCTGCTGTTATCTGAGTTATAGCTGGAGAAATTGCCGTTTAATGTTGGGCGAGCAATTCAACTATATAGATTTAAAATTCATGAAACGAGTCCATTGTCAAGGGGTTTGGAGGGAAAAGTAGACAATCCTCAGGTTGTGATGCAAGCAGTACTGTCATGGACAGGTGGACAGCCATTTTTAACGCAAAAGTTGTGTCAATTGCTAGTGAATTATTTGTCTCAGAACTCTATCCCTAAGTCCTCCTTGCAAACCAATCCATTACCTGCATCTTTCCTAATAGAGGAGTGGGTGAAAAGTATTGTAAAATACCAAATTATCAAAAATTGGGAATCACAGGATGAGCCACCGCATCTGAAAACAATTCGCGATCGCATCGTATATGGTCTGTGGGTGGGTTAGATGAGCTACTCGTGCGCGGTTGCGATTGGCTGAAAGATTACTTTGTTACTCATCCAGAATTATGGGAAAGACTTAAGGTGTGCCAGCAAAGGAGAGTGGTAGATAGAGAATGAAGCCTCTCAAAATATCACCACTTGTAGACCTGACTTTTTATTTAAAGGGGATTGCCGAAAGACAATATATAAAGATATTAGTAGAGATTGGCAATTAATAGCAGAAAAAATCGCAAAATTTAGGATACAAAATTTAGGATATTTTAGTGAAATGAGACTCCATTTACTATCAGATTTTCAAACGCTTTCCTGGGCTATTCTTTGAACTAATAGATCAATCTCCATCTCAAGCACAAAACTACCGATTTGAATCAGTTGAAGTGAAAGAAACCTCTTTTCGCATTGATGGGGTCTTTTTACCTCTAGAAGGTATCACACCTAAAATTATCTTTTTCGCTGAAGTCCCTTTGCTCGAGCGTTCAATAACAGTTAAATCTGTAAGTTGTCAACATACTTTAGTTAATCCTACAGTCCTTAACGAGGAAGAATATCATCTAAGCGAAGTTTAAGACCGGGTAAAAGCGGTGAGTTGATAAATTGATTTAATCGGTATTGTTGTTGAATGTAAGTATCTTCAACTAATTGACAGACAGTAAAAGTCGGTTGTTTAGGCTTACCAATAAATGCTGTGCCACCCAGACCGCGATAATCCACAATCCAATATTCAGGAATACCTAAAAGCCCATATTCTTCAACTTTGCGAGCATAATCAGTTTCCCAGTTTGTACTAACAACTTCAACCACCAATTTTAGCGATCGCCCCAGGGTAATTACAGGTTCTCGTTCCCAGAGAGGTTCGCGATCTAGAACGGTTTCATCCAGAACAACAATATCGGGACGACGAGCAGTAGCAGCATCTGCAAAAGGGTAAATTAAACAAGTGCGAGGAATAAACCAGGGAAAATTTTCAGCGACAAGATAGATACCAATTCGGGTTGCAAGCTTACCACTTACTGCTTCATGAGGACCAGTGGGTTCCATATCAATCAGTTCTCCATCTGCCAGTTCATAGCGGTAATTATCTCGGTATTGGGAAAGAAAATCTTCTTTAGTGAGGTTTTTTTGCGAGATATACGTCATAAAAATATCCTTTCTATAAAGCGTTCGCGTAGCGGCTCCTTCGGAGCATCGCTCCTGGCTATAGATATATCAGCTTGCGTAGGCGTAGCCCGTCGTAGACATCGCTAACACCTCTCCTTTAAAGGAGGTTACAAGATTTCATCAACCAAAACAGTACCACCTTCACAGAAATCTATACTGAGGTGATAATCCTCAAGTAGCGCCGTTCCGATTAGGGGACGACGACCCATCGCCAGCACCACAACATCACGCTCAACACCGTTCCATAGAATTCTTATGGCGTAAGCATTTGTCGCTATCTTGGAGTTATCGGCAAGATTTGCTTGAATCTTAGCAATGTAGGGCAAGCCAAGTTCTGCAACTATATTGGGTGGTAAGGTGAGGAAACCTTCAAAACCTGTATCGACAACGAACTCGATTTCTACATATGAATTTCCTTCTGAAAAAACAAGAACACTCATTCTTGCCTGAAGTCCAATCACCATTCCATGTATCACTTTATAGTCCTAACTAATGAACCACCAACAGCATACACGGCATCATAGCCAATTCTTTCTGCCCAAATTGCCGCATCAGCCTGTTTAGCTTGCAAACGACGGCTTGTTACTAGCAGATCGTCGCCTATCTCATATTCACCCGTTTCAACATTGATGGAGATCAGTTTCCCAATATTCTCTGTTGTCTCAACTTGGAGACGAATATGCTTCTCGTATAGTTCTTTACCGCGTCGGATAATTTCTTCGTCACTTAGTTTAGGGTAAGGCATATACACAACCTCTCAGGTAAGTCAGAACTTTATCAGCATCTCTAATGGTAACAATAGGCTATTCTATGTTGAGGATATTAAAGCTTTACACGAAGGACGGGAAGATATTAAGAAAAATGGCACTATTTCCTGGGAAAAAATTAAACGAGAATTAGCCGACGACCAATTCTACTCCTTAAGTTGTCACCGCTTTAGATAAATTCAGTCCTATTAACAAACCAATTTTCTACTCTTAAATCATTAAAAAACTTAAAATCAGAAACATTATTAGTTACCAAAATTAAATTATTACAGCAAGCAATACTTGCAATTTGACCATCTACAAAAGCAGGAGTTTTGCCGATCCTGGATAATCTAGCCCTTTCTTTTGCGTGCCATTGTGCCGCCTTTAAATTGTAATCGAGAACTGGTAAATTTAAGACTGATTCATGAATATAATTCCAAAGAGACTCTCGCCGCTTAGATTCTGGTAATCGCAAACAGCCATGTAAAAGTTCATGAATAACAACACTAGAGACGACAACTTCTGATTTGTGAATATCTAGTTTGTGTAAAACATTGGTATTAGGAATAGGACGTGCTGGCTCTGAAAGAATATTGGTATCGAGTAAGTATCTCAAGCTCATAGATCGATTTCTCTTCCCACACTGCGATCTCGTAAATCAGCGAAATCATCATCAGTAAAGATAATTGCCTCGTTTTGAATTACCTCTCTAAATTTTTGTAATCCCTGCCAAAAATTATCTCCTCTAGATTCCTCCTTTTTTTTGCGGAGAAGCTCAAACAAATAGTCTCGTTCTTCTGTAGGCAAACTTTCAATAGAATTAATAATTTCTTGTAAAGTCATCATGGAACCTCCCAATCAAGTAAACCCTACCATTGCTAACTCAATCTTCAAGATATTCGGCTACCTCTTGTTGCAAATCTTCAGCAGTCATTGTGTCATCAAAAGGAGATATTTTGTACTTATACATCAATTCCGACAGTTGCAAGCGATTGACTTCTAGTAATTCTGCTACCCGAAGAGCGCTAATCTCAGCTTGACGGAGTCATTCCATGACAAATGCTTCACGTGCCTTGCACTCTCGCTGCGACTCTACGTTCTTCAGGTATTACAGTTAGAGATACAGTCAACTTGACTTCAGTCAATGATTCTAGCATTTTTTTAACTTTCTGGCTTTAATTTAACATTTATGTCAAGCCTGTCGCTAGCGATCGCGTAGCGGCTCCTTCGGAGCATCGCCCAGCCGCTACCACGTGAACGCTGTTGTTTGTTTACAAAAGACTGTGGAGAAATTCATCTAAAGAACTCACGGCGATCGCAGTATCCATTAAATTTTCTAGTTGCTCAATACTCTGAGTTTCAAGCCTTGTTTGTACTTGTTGGGGAATTTCGCCAAAACGCCGTTGCAATACTCGCCTTAACTGTCGTCGCGCACCCTGCTGTCAACCTTTTTGCTCACCGAAGCTGAGAATTTCGTGATATCAAGGTGATTCACGTAAAACAGCCATATCCCACCTCATGATTTATTGCACTAACGGCATATCTAGTACAAAACTAGCAAAAAATGCTAACAATGGTTCTAACTGATTGAGTTGCTCATCAGCTCGCAGTTGCTGTAACGCTTGCTGTACGACTGATGCTTCTGCTCCTCCTCGCAAAATCGGCACAAATGGTAATAATGCCAGCACATTAGGAATGAACCGATCTAGCGCTTGCAATGCCTCCAAACCAGAAGCAGTTAAACTAGAGAAGGAACAATTACGAGAACCAAGGGAAAAAAGGAAATTTTAAATGTTCTGGAAGTTCTATCCATGTTTCGGTGACTAAATATTAGAATTTATTGTCTGTTGTTGTGGCTGTGAAGGAATTAGGGTGAAATACGAAGAACTCATCAACGATATCAGTAATATTAATAACTCAACTTTAACTACAGTTGAACGAGCAATTAACAAAACTCTGACTATTCGTAACTGGTTTATAGGTGCTTATATTATTGAGTACGAGCAAAACGGGGTGGATAGAGCAGCTTACGGCACGCAACTCATTAAAAATATTGCTGAGGATTTAAAAAGTAGAAAAATTGAAGGATTATCTGACCGTAACTTGAAAAATTTTCGCCAATTTGCGCTAGCTTATCCAGCTTTAGCAAAAGATGAAAATATATCGGCTTTTTTACCAGGGTCAGCGCGTCTCAAACCCTATTGACAAGAGGACTGACTTGAGCGGTAATAGGGTTTAAAACAAAGTGGCACTATCTGAGCTAGGGTAAGATTTAATCCATCTAGCTGCAACATCTGTCGTCATGCCAACAGGATTTGAAAAGAAAAGTAAAACTGAAAAATCTTTGACACCCAGCGTAGACAGTTTTGACATTACCAGTAAGTTTCAAGAATACTTCACACAAGTAAAAGACCCAAGAGCAGAAAGGACGAGATGGCATTTACTGACTGATATTATCACCATTTCTATTTTGGCAGTCATTGCCGGTGCTCAAGGTTGGGAAGATATTGAAGAATATGGAATAAATAAAAAAGAATGGTTGGAGACATTTCTAGAACTGCCCTTCGGAATCCCCAGCCCCGATACTTTTAGGAGAGTGTTTGAGAGAATTAACCCCAAAGAATTTGAGCAATGTTTTCGAGTGTGGGTGCAATCGTTAGTTGAGAATTTAGGAGTAGAAGTAGTCGCCATAGACGGCAAAGCTCTCAAAGGCTCATATGACCGAACATCTCAGCTGAAAGCTTTACATATGGTCAGTGCTTGGTCTCAAGAACACCGTTTGGTCTTGGGACAAACGAAGGTGAGCGCCAAATCGAATGAAATCACGGCCATACCAGCACTCTTAGAAATGCTAGATTTATCTGGCTGCATCATTACTATTGATGCAATGGGTACACAGAAATCAATTGCCAAAAAAATTAGAGAAGGTGGTTCTGATTATATTTTGAGCCTCAAAGATAATCATCCCACACTACACCAACAAGTGAAGAATTGGTTTGAAACTTCCCTATCTCTTGGTTTTAAAGGTGTTGATGTGAATATTAGTCAACGGGTAGAAAAGGGACATCACAGAATCGAAAATCGTCAAGTTTACACTGTGTCAGTGTCACAACTTCCTGCACTTCATGAACAAGATGATTGGGTAGGACTGACAACAGTGGTGATGGTAGTGCGTTCAATTCAGCATTGGAATAAAACTACCCACGAGGTGCAATTTTACATCTCTAGTCTCACCAGTGATGCTAACAAGATTGGTAGCGCAATTCGACAACACTGGGGAATTGAAAATTCTGTTCATTGGACATTAGATCAAGTTTCCATGAAGATGAATGTCGGATTCGTTCTCTACACAGCCCACAAAATTTTGCTTTACTACGTCGCATTGCACTCAATGCCTTAGAACAAGAAACATCTTTTCGCCGCAGTATTCGCCAAAAGTCACGGCGAGCCGCTATGAACGATCAGTATATGCTTTCTGTACTGGCGGCGGCTGTCTCAAACTCGAACTCCATACTATGATCCGCCTGTCAACAGAATTTGAGACGCGCTAACCCTGCATAAAATCTTACCCTTAATAACTTTTCAAACATCCTCTCAACAGACAATGCATCTCCCTGAAAGAATATCACTGGAGAAGTTATCAAGTCGGTTGTGATTGGCGATCGCCAAGACGGCTCTCCCGTACTTAGAGCGATAAATTTGGGCAACCTAGCCGTTTAAGACTAATAAGTTGCATTTAGGTACGAAACCCAACCTACAAGCCGTGTATCACAAGCTCTCAGCAATAATTTTTAGATTTTTTATTACCCTAACTATAGAAGATCCGCTTTACTTAGGCTAAAGTATACATTATCTACAGCAAATCAAGTCTTTAGCTACACTAGATTTGCGCCCTCATAGCAGTGAGGTAATCAGATGGTTATCGAAGCCAAAAACCTAACCCTACCAGATCACACCCAGTTACCAGAGTCAGATGGTACGTTTGTGAAAAATTTCCAAGAGCATCCCCAGAGTATTTTACTCACAGACTCGATCCTTCCGCGTTTGCAAGAGCTGCATTCAGATGGACAATACTGCATTGGGCAAGACAGCGGGATCTACTGGCGGTTAACCGAACCACCAGAACGGGGTGCAGAAGCGCCAGACTGGTTTTATGTGCCAAATGTCCCACCGACTTTTAACGGTGAACTGCGACGTTCTTATGTTCTGTGGAAAGAACTGATTGCACCGAGAATTGTTCTAGAATTCGTCAGTGGTGATGGCGAAGAAGAACGGGACAAAACCCCCTATGAGGGTAAGTTTTGGATCTATGAAAATGTCATCCATGCGTCTTACTACGGGATTTATGAAGTCAAAAAAGCGTCAGTAGAAGTTTATCAATTAGTTGGTGGACGATATGAAAAGATAAGTCCCAATAGTAGAGGACATTACCCAATTGCGCCAATGGGTGTAGAGTTAGGTATTTGGCAAGGGAGTTTTTTCACCAAAGAAGAGATACCTTGGCTAAGGTGGTGGGATTCAGTTGGGAATTTATTGCCTACAGGCGATGAACGCGCCGAAGCTGAACATCAACGCGCCGAAGTTGAACGTCAACGTACACAAACAGTAGAACAAGAAAATGCTCGTTTGCGGGAACAATTACGTGCCTTAGGTGTAGATCCAGATGCACTGTTGTAGTGAAAAATTCTCTAGGACAAATACGATAACATTCACATTTCTCACTGCTGATGAACGCTTGCTAGCGGTTGCTCAAGCCGAAAAACTCATCACTGATAATCCCAATTACTATCGATAAATTTGTATTTATAAGAAAATTTGGCAAAATTTATTAACTTACGCAGATTGTAACGAACTTTTATCTACGGGTTCCAAGCGCCCCTGTATCCGAGAAACAGTATGCAGCGACAAACCCATGCGCGAACTCAGTTCTTCTAAAGTAAAGCCGTCGTGAGCGCGATCGGTCAACTCAGCTTGAGTTTTAGCAGATTGAAGTTTATCCCAGCCTTTGAGAGTGAGGATAACTCCTCGACTTCGTCTGTTGATTCTAGAACCAAAATAATGACCCGAACTTGATGAGGATAAGTTGCTCCTTTTATCGGTTTATCTAAAATCAGGTTTCCCTCATCATCAATTTTGCCAGTAACTTCAATCGCTTTCATCAAGTGCTTACCTCGTTTTATCAAAAATCAAGTCTATAATTCCTGTTTTGCTCCCGCAAACGGGTTTCATTATATTTGAAACTAAAGATATAATGTTTTCTCAAATCGACGCTCAAGTTTCAATCCCGCAAACAGGTTTCATTTAATTGAAAAGATTCACTGGACTACCAAATAGTTTGCACATGAGGATAATCTATAATTTTGGTATCGCAAGTCACTAAAGATATTCCATATCGCCTTGCAATTGCTACTATAATCCTGTCAGCTGGATCTTTGTGAAAATCACCGGGTAGTTGGGTGCTGGCTATGGCATCTATAGGCGACAAAGGCTCAATTACAACGCCCGAATGAGTTTGCGCTAGTTTATACCACTCCTCGATAGGTAATGGTAAATTTAATTTCCCAATACTTGACTTGACAGCAATTTCCCATACCGAAATCGCCGATACTAATAAACCATTTTGTAGTTCTTCTGCATTAATTATAGTTTGTGCTTGAGTGGATAATTGGTTGGGTTCGTGCAGTAACCAAAGCCACACGTGGGTATCTAATAGAATCATTGAGACAGTGTATCCCACAGTTCTGGCATGGCTTCGTCAAAATCTTCAGAGATTGTTATTGGCATTCCGCGCAGTGGATAATTGTGTGGTGTATCAGAATCAGAATTTATCGTCAAGGGAACTATACGGGCAATAGGCATCCCATTTCGGGTAATAAGAATTTCGTTGTGAGTTGTAGTTACTTCATCAAGTAGAAGAGCAAGAGCCGTATCTGCTTCTTTTATTTCAAGGTGTTTCATCTTAAAGTTACCCACGTTATTTTTCTTGTACTATTGTGCGAGCGTAAACTGTTCATCAGTTCTCACCTTGAAGGAGTAATTCCATGACAAACGCTTCACGTGCCTTGCACCGATCTGCAACTCTAAGTCCTTCATGTATTTCAGTTAGGGCTACAGTAAACTTGACTTCAGTCTGCGATTCAGCATTTTTTTAACCTCCTTGCTTTAATTTAACATTTATGTCAAGTCTGTCGCTGGCGAGACACAACGCCAACCCAAAAGCAGCAAAAGCAAATTGCAACGAACTTTTATCTATCGAACTGCTAAATACAGAGTCCGATCTGGTTCTGTCAATCTCAATGCTGAAAATCAGACGATGTCTGGCGACAAGAGGCAGAGTGCCTACGCAAGTTGGGCATTTATTAAGTTGATTAAGAAAAATGGCACTATTCCCTGGGAACAAGTTAAACGAGAATTAGCCAGCGAAGAAATATAAAATTGAATTAGTACTATAAAGAATCAGGAGGTTAGAACAATGCAATATCAGGTATTTGTTAGGAGCAGCGCCGAAAGCCACTTCGTTGCATCTGTTGTTGGTATGCCAAACTTAACGGTTGAAGGTACAACTGAAGAAGAAGCGATCGCCTTGGCAAAAGCTGCTCTAAAATCTCAATTAGCAACGGGTAAGTTGGTGACGATTGAGATGAATCTAGAAGATGGGTTGAATGAAACTGTATCTTCAATAGAGAAGCCATTTTTTGAAACGGCAACAGATGATGAATGGGAAGCAGCACTCATGGAACTGGCAAATAGTTCCTTTTTTAGTAAAACGCTGCCTCTGTCGGATGAAGCCATCAGCCGCGAGAGTATTTATCGCGAACGAGAAGATAAGCAATTATGAGTTATTTAATTGATACAAATGTTCTATTACGTCTAGTCCAGAAGGATAGTCCAATGCATACTGACGTTCGTAGAGGGTTGATGACACTCCGAAAACAAAGTGAAAGGATAGCAGGGCATGGAAAGATAAACTCTTTCATAAACTCGTCAGGCAGTTCTTGTGCGGGAATTGATGAATTGCTTAGTGTGTAGAAGCCTGCAATTTGGTCTTGGTTTGATTCGCTTAGCATAAGCAAGGCTTTGGAGAATCCTTCTTCTTGTGCTACTTTTTTAAATTTCTCTCAGTATTTTTGGTAGTTCTGTATCAAGAACCATTACCACCTACCGTAGGGGCGCAATGCCTTGCGCCCCTACAAGTCTGAAACGACCATTATTCGTTGATGCATATGATAAGCTCAACTTTAATTGTGCTGACTTACTTAGCAATTTCTCAAGCAATGGTTGCTCTAGGAGTTGCTTTTGAGTTTTCCGAATGTAGTCTTTGGCTGTTGCTTTTATCAAAGCATGGGTTTGGAAGAGGGGAGTAGGAAATCGAAGTTTGGATGTTCTGGATGAGTGAGTCCCTCCTTTCTTGACTAACCCGTTCAACAAAACGCCGTGTGATGTGTTCCATCACTACTGGTTGCAGGAAGAAATGCTCGCCGCTTTTTTCAACTAATGAGCGTTGCAACAGGGATTTGATTGCTGAAGGTAGGAGACGTTTGAAAGAAGATGTCACTGTATCTTCAGTTAACTCGGCAAAAGAGACTGGCTCTCGATGAATTGCCAGCCAATACATCACTTCCTCTTCCACCACCGACAAACGGTTAATTTGGCATTCTAATAACTCGCTAATGTCCTCAAAAATCGATATCCCCTGTTCCACATACTCCAAAACTGAGGCAATTTTACCGTTAAAAAGCTTTTGAGTTCCCGCAGCTACCATCTTCAGTGCTAGGGGATTGCCCCCATAATGCTGGATTAGCATTTGCCACTGTTGTTCTGTACCCGTGAATTGTCCTTTCTGCTGGAATAACTGTTGTCCTTCGATAGAACTCAATCCCCCCAATCGCAAACATTTCACCCCTGTTTGCTCTCCAACTAATGGTGCTATCGCTCTTGGTTTTTCTCTAGAAGTCACCAGGACACAGCTCTTGTGAGGAGCTTCCCCAAGGCATTTGAGTAAGCGATCGTACCCCTCGTACCCAGGACGACATTGTCCCGCCTGACCACCACTACATAAAATCGTTTCCACATTGTCTAAAATCACAAGACAACGATGGTTCATCAAACATTCCATCAGCTTCGATATTTTGCCATCAAAGCTTTGAGCGATCGCTGTATCGAGTCGCAACGCCCACAGCAAGAATTGCAGTATGCTTGTTAATGTCTCCTCTACTGGTGGCGCATTTTGCAGGCTTCGCCACACCACTGCCTCAAATTCCGTTTGGATTTGCAGCCCTAATCTAATAGCTAAGCTACTTTTGCCAATCCCACCGATTCCTAACAACGCCACTAAACGACACTGTTGTTCTAATATCCATTCCCGTAATTGCACCAGTTCCACAGAGCGACCATAAAATACAGAGACATTCGGTGCTTGTCCCCAATCATACTGCGGACAAGCGCGTCGCATTTCCAATTCGTCAGGAGGACTTGGTCGAGTATAATCTTCCTGACACAACTCCAACCCAAAAGCAGGAAAAGCCGATTGCAACGAACTTTTATCTATCGGTTCCAAGCGCCCCTGTATCCTGGAGACAGTATGCAGTGACAAACCCATGCGCGAGCTCAGTTCTTCTAAAGTAAAGCCATCGTGAGCGCGATCGCTCACGATGGCTTTAGTTTTGGCACCTTGAAGTTTATCCCAACCTTTAAGGGTGAGAATAACACCTCGGCTTCGTCTGTTTTGTTTCATCAACTTCACCTAAAACAAAGTAGATGCATCTCAATTGAGGAAAATAGAAGGAGATAGTTGAAAAACAATAATCTTTATTGACAAATAAAATAAACTCTGATAATGAGCCTATTTTAGTCGAGCTAACTCTTCTATATAACTTATTAGATGAAGTTAAAGTTTACTTATGCACAAACCACAATTGCTGTAAGTAAACTTAGAAGCAAGAAAAGGAGCTGCACTCGCATGGATAGATTAAAAGGACAGTTTCAGGCATTGCTAGGGCAGACGGTCACCTCCCTTGCTAGAGTTGCTCTAGCACAAGACAACAAGTTGTCACCCTTGATGGACACCATTTTATTTACGTGCTGCAATAGTAGAAATTTTGAATTGCTGGTTGAGCAGGATACAGTCAGGTTTGAAGAACTATCCTCAACTAACAATTTATTATTCGCCAGCTTTGAACTAGAACCAAGCGAACAATTAATAGCCTACCCTTGTACGGAAATTGATAAAATACCACAGACTATAGCGAGTTTAACGGAGATATGGGCAGGCAAGGACGAAACAGAGTTTCTAGTCGCAATTAGCTTTTGGGATGGGGATAAAAATCATATTATTTCAGTTTGTACAGAAGGAGACGAAGCAGAGCTAATGATGAACCTTGAAGAACTGTGGCAGCGAATTGATGACATGATTTTTAGCTATGGGACTTTATCGCATCAACTGTATACAAGTGCTAAAGATATTAAAGACACAGCAGTAAGCTTGGTTGGCTCGAAGTAGTAGCGTGCGTTTTTAGACCGTAAAGAGTAAAAGAACTTAATAAAAGTGTAATGTTTGTAGAGGTTGATAGGTGAGGAGAACGCAGCATTAGGAGTATATCAATGCAGTCACAATTCCTCATTTATTGAGCGGATACGAATTATTTATAGTTAATGATGTAGTATAAAAGTATAACCTAACTTAATAAATTCTTGTATTTTTAAGATGACTTATGGAGTTGAAGCAAAATATTAGAGCAGTCATTCATCCAGGTGAACAGCACGGATATGTAGCAGAATGTCTAGAAGTTTCCGTAGTAACTCAGGGAGATACTTTGAATGAAGTTGTTCACAACCTTCGTGAAGCAGTCGCTTTGCATTTAGAAGACGAAGATCCAACTCAATTTGGCTTAATAGATAAACCTTCTCTACTGATAACTTTTGAACTCCAACCAGAATATGCCTAGACTCAAAAGATGATCGGGCGCTGAGGTTGTGGACATTTTGAGTAAGTTTGGCTTTGAGGTACACAGCCAAAAGGGTAGTCATGTTAAGTTGCGTCGTTCTGGTGTAGAACAAAAAGAGACTTTAACAGTGCCTAATCATCGGCAGTAGTTGAAGGAACTTGCAAAGCTATTTTTAGACAGGCAAGTAAATATATTCCTGAAGAACAAATTTTTCCCTTCTTTTACGAGTAAAGTAAGTAACCACTTACTCTGTACTTTTTGTAGTTCTTCTGCATTAATTATAGTTTGTGCTTGACTCGATAATTGGTTGGGTTCGTGTAGTAACCAAAGCCATACGCGGATATCTAATAGCATGATTGAGACAGTTCAACACAGCGACCATAAAATACAGTATCCTAGAGACGGTGTGCATTGGCATTTTCCGTAATAGAGGGAAAAATGGAAACTACAACGAGAAAACAAGCTCTAATAAAAGCTATTTATGAGCGATTAGAACAAGCTTATGAAGATACTTTAGAGGATGTCATAGAACTTTTAGACATTCGTAAAGCAGAAGATCGAGAGGATATTAAAGCTTTAGACGAAGGACGGGAAGATATTAAGAAAAATGGCACTATTCCCTGGGAACAAGTTAAACGAGAATTAGCCAGTGAATCAATGTAAAATTGAATTTTCTCATGCGGCATCTAAACAACTTAAAAAACTACCTATAAAAGTACGGACACGTCTATGAACATTCTGCTTGTCGAATCTTTAGCCAATGCAATCAAAGCTTTGTATGAGTGAAGAACGAGAGTTATTAAACCAAAAATTAACACATCAATCGAATTGGCAAAACTTACGTTCAACAATTTTAGCCACTGCTCAAGCCATACAGCAACGACGTAGTAGTCAACCCTTTGAACCAGATATTGATGAAATCGTTCATCAAATGCGAGAAGAAAGAGATCGAGAATTAATGACAGATTGGTTTTCTAATCAAGAAAAATCATGACTATGCAATTGATTTGTGTGGATGCTAATTTTGTAGTTAAGTTAATCAACAGTCCCTCAGAAACATCACCCCATCTAACATTATGGGATACATGGGAGCAAACCCAAACCAAGATTATTGCTCCCACCCTCTTATGTTACGAAGTTACAAATGTATTTTATCGAATGAAAGTGGCGAAACAATTACTGAACACAGAAGCCAAGCAATATCTTAACAATGCTCTGAATTTACCCATTCAATTTTATGGCGATCGCCAACTTCATCAACAAGCCTGGGAAGTCGCGCAACAATTTAACCTCACAGCTGCTTATGATGCTCATTATTTAGCATTAGCTCAAAGATTTCAAGCAGATTTCTACACAGGTGATAAACGCCTATTTAACACTGTTCGTTCTGCTTTGCCTTGGATTCATTTGGTTGAATAACCTTAGCAATTGCTCAAGCAACGGTTGCTGTAGGAGTTGCTTTTGAGTTTTCCGAATGTAGTCTTTGGCTGTTGCTTTTATCAAACCATGGGTTTGGAAGAGGGGAGTGGGGATTAGGGCTTTGTTTGTATCCTACATTCCGCACCCCCTACTGTCACAATCGGTTTTCTCGGATTTTTACTAACGAGAAAAGCTGTATTTTATACAAAAATGGGTAAATTATCGATGGCGATCGCCAAGCCCAAATCCTCAAACGTCCAAAATTCGTAGTGTGACACTTTAGGGTGCGGAAGGTGGGTTGTATAGCCCCAAAATTCTATTCTGAGGGTAATGTGCCAAATTGGGATGCTCCCCAAAATTCTGGCATAGCTTCGTCAAAATCTTCAGAGATTGTTATTGGCATTCCCCGCAGTGGATAATTGTGTGGTATATCAGATTTTTTCGTAAAGGGAACTATACGGGCAATAGGCATCACATTCCGGGTAATAAGAATTTCGTTGCGAGCAAACTAACAGTATCCATCGCTACCTGAAAGGCAAGGATATTAATAGAAGTCATCAATGGCAAGCTGTAACAATTGTCACAGGATTAAGTGGTGCAAAGCGTGTTAAATGCCCAACTGGTACAGAACGGGAAAGCTGCACTTGTAATAACTGGTAATGCCAAGAATGAGATTGAAACCACGATAAAGCAGTGTTGAGATGTTCTAAGGTGGCTAGAGAGAGAACTATAACGCCGTCAGGAGTGAGTTTTGTAGCGCAAATCTGAAGAATTTCAGTTAAGTTACCTCCACTACCACCGATGAAAATACGATCTGCGCTTTGTCCAGCACCAGGAGTGTTACACTTTTCTTCAAGAGTTTGCAAAATATCCGGTGCATTGCCATGAATGGAAATGACGTTCTCCACTTGAAAGCGACGGCAATTTTGGGCAATTAACGCACTACCTACAGCAGTTTTTTCAATGGCGTAAACCTTGGAAGTAGGAAACATGCGGGCAATTTCAATGGATACAGAACCAGTCCCCGCACCAATATCCCAAATGATTTGTCCGGGGCGCAAGGCGAGTTCAGCTAACACTAAAGTCCGCACTTCTCGCTTTGTCATCAAACCAGGACGATCGCTAAAACTGAGAAAGCACTCATCTGGTAACCCAAAATACGGTAAAGCCGAAAGATTTAGCGGTTTTTCTCGCTCCTGTCGCAGCAGCAATACCACATTCAGAGGTGCAAATGTAGATTTTGCAACATCTCTACACAATACTTCTATAGAGAAAGACTCAACACGCTCCAAATCCCCACCTAAATTTTCACAAACCCACAACTGATACTGGCTGGGTAAATTCAGAGATTGTATAAGTTTAGCGATCGCATTTGGGGTATTTGTCCCATCTGTCAGTACAGCTATTTTCTCCACCCCTTGCTGCAAGGCATGAATTAATTCTTCCACAGAACGCCCGTGTGCGCTAATAAAGCACGCATCATGCCAGCTTGCTTTCACGCGATTAAAGGCTAGCTGTACCGAACTGAGATGAGGGTGAAATGTCAGCACATCTTTGGGCAATTCCGTTAAAAGCAAGCGTCCCAAACCGAAAAAGAGCGGATCTCCAGAAACTATAACAACAACACCATCACAGCCTTTGTCTATATAGTCACGAATTATACTAATATCTTCAGTAAAATTTTTGAGTAGCAACCGTTGACTTTGATGGTTGGGGAAATAACTTAAATGGCGATCGCTACCCACCAGCAACGTCGCCCGTTCAATAATTTCCCTAACTTTTTCACTCAATCCAGCAATTCCATCCAGACCGATACCTATAACATTAACTTTGGTCATTTGTCAACTAACCAGCCAATCCAGATGTTAAACGCTTGATAGCGCGACTAGCAACATCAACGTAACGCATTTCACCACACAAGATTTTGCCCATAATTTGGACAGATGAGGGACGCTTAACACCCACTTTATAGCCAATACCAGCAAAGCGATAAAATAGCCCTGCCAACTTCTGCGCCCAAGCCATATCACTCCCCCATTGTTCATTCATGGTGTTTGTGTAGTCCTCCAATGCGTTGATGTCGCCACCAACTGCTTTATCGATAGCTTCTGCTGCTTTTAAACCGCTAAAAATCGAGGGGCGAATACCTTCTGCAGTGAATGGATCGACAACACAAGCTGCTTCCCCTGCTAAAACTGCATTGTCAGCGTGCAACTTTTGATTACCATTCCACAAACACAAAGCATGACCGTATTGTTGGCAGGTTTTGATGTCCACACCAAATTCATTACCATACTCGCTTAAAATACTCTTGAAGTCTTGAGTACCACCCCTACCAACAAAAGTGCCAATACCAATAGAGTAACCATCTGCTTTGGGGAAGTTCCAGAGGTAACCGTTTTTCACCATGCCAAACTCGAAGTGAGCAACGTTACCATTCTTTACATCTGCTTTTGCTTCTGCTTCCAATGCCCCTGCTAGAAGACGTTTGCGTTCTTTAAACCCAAGCCATTTAGCCATAGGTCCTTTAGCGCCATCGGCAGCAATTAAGTAACGACCTCTTACCGAACCATGAGCGGTGTTAACTTGCCAACAATTGCTTTGAAATTCAATACTTGTTACTTCCGTATTATCTCGTAGTTCAGCCCCTTGCTTTTGTCCTTGCTCAATCAGAAAATGGTCAAATATATCCCGCCTTACCATCCAAACTGGTTCGGCAGTTCCGATTTCTGCTTCTACCGGATCGTCCATGTTCCAGGTACAACGGATTGTGTCTGCTTTGATGGAAATTGCTGGACTAAAGTCAAAGTCAAACCATTGAGCAATCGCAGGTGAAACGCCACCTCCACAGGGTTTGTATCTTGGTAGAGACTCTTTCTCCAAAACCAATACCGAACGCCCGCGCTTGGCTAAATGATATGCAGCACATCCACCAGCAGGTCCTGCGCCAACGATAATGCAGTCGTACATAAGGATTTTGGATTTTGGATTTTGGATTTTGGATTGGGAATATTTTTGGGAACGAAAGACAGGAACTCTTACGCCTTTTTTGACCAGTTCCCAGTCCCCATTCCCCCTTCTTAGTAGTTGATGCACCCACTTTAGTATATTTTTTAGACAGTTGTAATGTCTTTTTCTTTCTCTGCCAACAATTCATTAATTCTGGCAGTGTACTTGTCGGTCAACTTTTGCAGCTTATCTTGCTGATCTCGTGCTTCATCCTCAGAGATGTCCGCAGCTTTTTCCATTTTGCGAATTGTATCTAAGGCATCACGGCGGATGTTACGAATACCAACGCGTCCTTCTTCAGCGTACTTAGCAGCGATTTTTACGAGTTCTTTACGGCGATCGCTAGTCAATGGTGGAATGTTAAGCCGAATTAAAGTCCCGTCGTTACTGGGGGTTAAGCCCACATCTGACAAGGAAATTGCCTTTTCTATCAGGTTTAAAGTACTCCGCTCGTAAGGCTGAATCAAGATAGTTGAAGAATCTGGCGTGTTGATGTTTGCCAGTGATTTTAAGGAAGTTGGTGAACCGTAGTAATCCACCATTACCTTATCCAATAAACTCGCATTGGCGCGACCAGTGCGAATGGTATTAAAATTCCGTTGAGTTGCCTCTACGGTCTTTTGCATCGTACTCTCAGCTTCAGCTAATTTCACATGAACCTCCCACAACCGTGCCTATGGATTCTCCCATGACTGCTCTGCGGATATTTCCCCGCACAGTTAAGTCAAATACAAGAATAGGGATATTATTCTCTTTACACAAGGCTATCGCAGTCGTGTCCATTACCCGCAAATCTTTTGTTAAAACGTATCCATATGTCAAACTATTATACCTTTTTGCATTGGGGTATATGTGGGGGTCTGCATCGTAAATACCGTCTACTTTGGTTGCTTTGAAAATCACGTCGGCTTCAATTTCTGCTGCTCTGAGGGCTGCAGTGGTATCGGTGGTGAAAAAGGGATTGCCCGAACCCGCACCAAAAATAACCACTCGCCCCTTTTCTAGATGACGGATAGCACGACGGCGAATATAAGGTTCTGCAAGCTCCTGCATGGAAATGGCGGTTTGTACCCGTGTTTGAATTCCAATGCGTTCGAGGGAGTCTTGCAACGTCATGGCATTCATTACTGTGGCAATCATCCCGATGTAGTCACCAGTTGCTCTGTCCATTCCCGCCGACGCCGCTTTGACGCCACGAAAAATATTTCCGCCTCCAACAACGATCGCGATTTGAACGCCAGTTGCTGCTACCTCTGCGATTTCTTCAGCTATTTCTTTTACCACTTCCGGATCGATTCCATAGCCCAAGTTGCCCATGAGGGCTTCACCACTTAGTTTAAGTAAAACCCGTCGGTAATGTGTTCCCATGAAGTTACGTTTTGTCCAAAATTGAAATTGCCTCCAATTTAAGATAACAATACAGCGACACTCTGTCTCTAGTTACCTATTACTAAAGATGTACCCAAAGGTTCTGTTTCTGTCAAAAGAATTTCTTGTCCTGTTAACAAACAGGCGATCGCTTGCTTGAGGTAGTGCTGCGCCACTGATTTCGGATTCTGGGGGCGATCGTCTATTTGTCCTTTGTAGCAAACGACACCCTTAGCATCTATAAGAAACGCCATTGGTGTTTTGCTAGTCCCAAAACTGCGAGTCACCTCTTGAGTTGGGTCCCACAAGTAGGGAAAGTTCAAAACATACGCTTTGGCATAAGCCTGCATTTGTTCAAAAGTTTCTGATGGTTCTGTTGTGAGATCGCTACCATTCATGCCGATGAGTGTAAACCCTTGCTCGCCAAATTCGGCTTGAATGTTTTTCAACCTTTCTACATACAACCCAACATAAGGACAGTGGTTAGACATTGAAATGACGCCGACCGCACGGAACTTTTCCAGATATCTGCTAAGATGGTGTACCTGACCGTCAATTCCTGGCAGTTCAAAATCTGGTGCATAGCCCCCTACAGGAGTATAAATTTCTGTTATAGTCATCTTCCTAAGCCGAACAGTACTAGTAACAAGACAATATAAGTTTTTATTCAGCGCCCGTTTCCAGCTGCAAACCACTCTCGCGGATACTGGACACTTAATCATTTTATATACTAATTTTGCAGCCGTAAATTGTGAAACTACTGAAATAAAGGCTAATTGCTAATAGTCCAATTAGCCATTAGCCATTAGCCATTTTACTTTTTCAATACCACTTGAAAAGAGTTCAAATAACCTGTAATGGAACCATTGATGGTTTTTTGCTGCCTTTTGGTAGTGATTACCATAACCTGATACAAACGACCTTCGGCAAAATACATCCTATTCCTCGTTATTTTCCCTCCAGAATTAATGTACTCGATTTCTTTACCGGGATGACCGTTTGAGCTGCGAATATCCTTCTGAGCGATTAAATTACTTTGAGTCGTTTTTAGAGCCATTTGCTGGGCATCTTCCAAGACGGATTGAGCAGATGCCATTTGACCGTAGTTATCAGGAAAATCATTATAAGCCACAAGATAAGCCACCTCTTGGTTGGGAGGTTGAGCCACAAAGACTTGTAGTTGAATCTCGCCCATGTGAGTTTTCTGAGTTTGAGATTCAATTCTTGGCAAACCGGGCATTAAGACTGTAAAACGTCCATCTGGGGGTGTGAAAACTTTCCACTGTGACTTTACTGGTTGAGCCGCCACTGGTCTATTTTGAGAAACCGAGCGTTTGGATGGGCTGGCTTCAACTGCGACAGATGCATTAAATAGGAAAGTGGCTGTCAAGAGTGACAGCAAACTTTTATTTGTCATAGTTTTTACTTTGAACGATGCTGCTAGATGTTATAACCTAGTTGCACCAATAGCAGCACCTATTAATCCCACTTCTTGGTTAAGAATGACATGCACGGGAATATCTTCCAGTAAACTACGCATTCTGCCTTTTTGGGTGAAGTTCAACATGAACTTGTCTTCTTGTATAAGGGGCAATATTTTGGGTGCAATGCCACCTGCGAGGTATAAGCCACCATAAGGCAGAAGTTTGAGGGCTAGATTACCTGCTTCTGCGCCATATGCCCCTACAAATAACTCTATTGTTTGCTCTGAAAGTCTGTCACTTTTTTGTAGTGCTGCTTTACCAATAACAGCACCCGGATCGACGCTTTTCTCCTGCTTGCCTGCCTCTTGTTCCCAAGTTCTGACAATTTGGGCAATTTCCGGTGATTCAGCAGTGGTTTGGCGATCGCGTAAAAATTGATAAATGGCTACAATTCCCAACCCCGAAACGACGCGTTCTACAGAAACACGCTGGATATCATGTTTATCCAATAAGTATTTTAACAGTTGAAACTCTAACTCAGTACGGGGACCAAAGTCCGCATGACCCCCCTCTGAAGGAAAAATTTGATAACTGGAACCCTGCTTAATTAAAAATCCTTGTCCCAAGCCAGTGCCAGCACCAATAATCGCTATGGGGGCATTACTGTTGGGTTTACCTGGTTGTAAAGTTAAGATATCCTGTGGACTTAAACCCAATACACCATAGCCAACAGCAGCAAAGTCGTTAATTAGCCTCACTTGGGCAATACCCAGTTCCTCTTGTAATCGTTTGGCATCAAGGAACCACGCTAAGTTGGTCAACTTGGCTGTATTGTCCACTACGGGACCTGCGATCGCAAAACAAGCTTTTTGTGGTAATAATCCACCTGAGTTTTTCAGAAACTCCCGCACCATCGGCACCAAATCGGGAAAATCGCCACTGCGATGTCGTTCCTCATAAACATTGTGTAAAAGCAGTTGCTCTGATACCTCAACCAACCGCAAAATGGTTTTCGTGCCCCCGATATCTCCTGCCAATAGTAATGTCATAGCGATGTTAGTGGTTAGTGGTTAGTGGTTAGTGGTTAGTGGCGTAGGACAGGCGTCTCGCCTGTCTTAGTTAGTGGTTAGTGGCGTAGGACAGGCGTCTCGCCTGTCTTAGTTAGTGGTTAGTAGGGACGCAAAGCCGCCGCGCTACAGTGGTTAGTGAAAAAACTACTAACTACTAACTACTAACTACTAACTACTAACTCCTCATTATTTTGCATCTCTCCAACACCAGATTTGAATTGAACTATTTTTTTAGTCACTGCTTACTGGTCACTGGTCACTGGTCACTGGTCACTGGTCACTGCTTACTGGTCACTGGTAATCGGTCACTGACATCAAACCTGATGACCTCTTCTACTTCGGTTAAATGAGAAGTATCTCCCTTAAGTTCTAGTAGCCACTCAGGTTCTTGACGGACAACTTTTACTAAGCTACACAACGATGCTTTCACTTCTGTGCGGGCAATTTCACCAACTAAACCCATTGCTGCTCCCACTACAGATGCGCCATGTCCTACTAAAAGAATATCCTGTGGTGAGAATTCTGTAGTCAAACATCTAGCTGTTTGCCCCGAACGTTCTAGCATTTGTGGGCGAGTTTCGGGATACTTGGCGGCTATCTGGGGAGTATAGCTTGTGTCAATTCTGGGGAATAACTCTGCCAATGCTGGTGTTGAGAGTCTTTTTGGTTCTTCTGTCATCCAAGCTGCATTATGCCATTCACTCATACCCGTTTCCAGCTTTATGGGTAAATCGAGAACTTCTGCTACAGCATTCGCTGTTTGTACTGTCCGTAAAAAGGGAGAAGCAAAAATATGGGCAATCTTTTCTCCCTTAAGACGGTTAGCTAGTTGCTGCGCTTGTATAAAACCGTCTTCCGACAGTGGTGGATCGTAGCGTCGTTCTGCAGTTAAAAACCAATCAGGGTTAACAAAATCGAGACGGTTAGCGTGTCTTGCTATCCAGATTACTTGACTCATGCGGGTGATTTTATACATTCAGCATAGGCTTAAACCTGAGACTATGCCCACTAAAGCCGTGTTCCCAGGCTATCAATTCAATCATACGATCGTTCTTAACTTTTTTTAATAATTACCTGACTTTATCAAAATAGGTAAATAGAAGTCATACCATATAGCAATCATAAATCATTCGTGAAAAGTGAGATCCCCGACTTCTTAAAGAAGTCGGGGATCTGGACTCACTCAATTATCACAACTGAAATAGGATTGCTATATATGTCAGATTAAAGTCTTTTTAGCCAAGTTTCTAGAGCAATATTTAAAACCACATTGATATAATTGGATTCTTCTGTTTTTCCAATAGCTTTCAAATAACTGTTTATTTTCTCCTAAAACTAAGATATCACAAAATTGACCGCTAACATAGTGTTGGCGCTTCAAAAGAGTTAATCCCAGCAGATGTTTTAAATTTTTCCAAACAAAATTTTCTAACCCACTTCAGTTGCAAATTGCTAACCTGCACCTGTTTTAATTAGCTTGACAAAATCCATTTTCACAGCGAGAACTTCAGTCATTTGCTGCTTTTAGTATTCCCAGAGCAAGAAGTGATTTACCTTTCTTCAGTCAGGTTAAGCGACAGCAAGAACCACCTGCTGAAATTTCTCTGCTAGCAACAAAACGGCATCTTCGATAACAAAACGTCGTGGCGTCCCATTTTGTTCGCTCAGTTGTTCCACAATCAAACCGGCTTTTTCAGATATTCTTGGTGGAGTGTATTCTCTGCCAAGACCCACATATTTCCATGGTGTTGGCTCTTTTTTGGGTTGGTTATCCTTGTATTTTTTGGTTTCAATTTGAATATCTTTTTTGGAGACCTCTTGGGTGCAGGCTTTTTCTAGCATGGACTCGATAACGTCAACTGGTGTCCGTCCTGCGGCTAATTTATACAGTGCTGATGGAGAGAGGTTGTGATTGATTTTCTCAAGTTGTCTTGTGGTGAAGTTTCCAAGTATGGGTGCTAGCTTCAATAACTGGTTGGCAATACCCGATATCCATCCTAAAGAGTTGGCTAGGGCTTGCTCATATTGTTTTGGTTTGAGTTTTTCTTTGAGGAAAAGCAATAATTGCCCAATTTTGGCGGTGCCTAGTAATGTGACGGGGTTTGTGTAGCTAATCTCGCTTTTAACTTCTTCTATTAAGTTTTTCCCCGGTCTAGCTAGTCTACGGATGAGATATTGAACTTCTTGAGCAACTGTTTCAGAAAAATTCCCAGCAGGATCTGTTCCCGGTGCTTTAGTCATGCTAAGATAACTCCAGAAATAATATTTTTTGATTTTTTTTGAGGAAGCGCTCATGTTGGTCAGGAGCACTTCCTCGTTTACTTATAATACAATATTCCGGAAATTTTTTTGGAATATTTTCTGTGTAGTTTTAGATTTTTGCAGAGAAAAACAGTGACTCTACAGGCTCGACGCGACGCGATCGCGAAGCGCAAGCTGTACTCAGCTTATCGCACTCCACGATTTCCCAGAAATAATTCATCCCCAAATGTGAAGTGGATCTGCTTGTTTGCTTCTTTTAAATGTTAATCTAATGTCAATATATTGTTTGGCAGCAAAAGCTAAGCGACAGCGAGAACCACCTGCTGAAATTTCTCTGCTAGCAACAAAACGGCATCTTCGATGACAAAACGTCGTGGCGTCTCATTTTGTTCGCTCAGTTGTTCCACAATCAAGCCTGCTTTTTCAGATATTCTGGGTGGAGTGTATTCTCTGCCACGACCTGTGTATCTCCATGGTGTTGGCTCTTTTTTGGGTTGGTTATCCTTGTATTTCTTGGTTTCGAGTTGAATATCTTTCTTGGAAACCTCTTGGGTGCAAGCTTTTTCCAGCATGGACTCGATAACGTCAACTGGTGTCCGTCCTGTGGCTAATTTATACAGTGCTGATGGAGAGAGGTTGTGATTGATTTTCTCAAGTTGTTTTGTGGTGAAGTTTCCAAGTATGGGTGCTAGCTTCAATAACTGGTTGGCAATACCCGATATCCATCCTAAAGAGTTGGCTAGGGCTTGCTCATATTGTTTTGGTTTGAGTTTTTCTTTGAGGAAAAGCAATAATTGCCCAATTTTGGCAGTTCCTAGTAATGTGACGGGGTTTGTGTAGCTAATCTCGCTCTTAACTTCTTCTATTAAGTTTTTCCCCGGTCTAGCGAGTCTACGGATGAGATGTTGAACTTCTTGAGCAACTGTTTCAGAAAAATTGTCAGCAGGATCTGTTTCCGGTGCTTTAGTCATGCTAAGATTACTCCAGAATTATTATGAAACTAGTTTTTTCGAGGAAGTGCTCTTGGTGTCAACTCGAGCTCTTCCTCGTTTACTTATAATACAATATTAAGGGAATTTTTCTGGTAAAATTTTCTGTGTAATTTTAGATTTTTTCAGAGAAAAACAGTAACTCTACCTTCATGCGAAAGCACAATGCTCTGGCGGAATTTAGGGAGGTAGCTTGAAATTTTTATGCATGAATGTCAGAACGCAAATCAATATGCCAAGGAACTCTTAGTTTGGTATGACAAACATCATAGACCCCTGCCTTGGCGTCAGAATATCAACATTTATCATACTTGGGTCTGCGAGGTGATGAGTCAACAAACCACTCTAGCTGTTGTTGTTCCCAAATTTTCAGAATTTGTCAAGCAACTCCCTACTGTTGACGACCTTGCAGTCTGTGATGAGGACACGCTACGCCAACTGTGGTCGGGTCTGGGTTATTATGCTCGTGCTCGTAACTTAAAGAAAGGGGCAATATTTATTGTTGAACACCTTGAAGGTCGTTTTCCTCAGTCATGCAAGGAGTGGCTGGAAATTCCTGGTTGTGGTCTGTATACAGCAGCTGTAATTGCAAGCGTTTGTTTTAACGAAAAAGTTGCTTGTGTTGATGGCAATGTGACACGAGTTGTTAGTCGTTTGCTTGCTTTATCTAGAGATGTGTGGGGTTCTTCCGGTCAATCAGTGATTCGAGATTTTGTAAATAGTATAATTTCTGATGAACGTCCCGGTGATTTTAATCAGGCAATGATGGAGTTGGGTGCAACGGTTTGTCGTAAAACAAAACCACTCTGTTTGTTATGTCCGTTGCGATCGCAGTGTTTGGCTAGTGAAAAGAATTGTACTGAACTTTGTCCTCCTCAGAAACCCAGACGTGATGCAGTGGATGTAGAATTATTTGCTTTGATTATTTGGAGAAAGGCAACTGATACAATCGCTATTGTAGAAAGAACAAAAGGATTTTTAGCCAATACTGTTGGTTTTCCATTAATTCCTGAAATTGAAGTGTTAGAAGTCAAAAAGAGGTTTAAATCTCTCAAACAGTTTCAACTTGTGGAGTTACCTGGTACGTTTGCTCACAATATCACCCATCACCGGATTTCAGGAAAAGCTCTTGTTGTGCAGGAGGTTGAAGATTACTGGAGCGCTGCTGTTGAAGATTTTTGGCAGAAACTCGGTTTGCCACAACCTTTTTACTGGGTTGCAAGTCAGGCGATCGCAACAAAACTTTCTACTTCATTAGACAAAAAAGTTTTCAAGCTTTTTCATGTCAGCCCCTTTGGTCATCCTAACTCGAAATTGTGATTACTGTACCGACGTTCTAGTAAGGTTTACTTAGATAGTTAATCTTCTAACAGGTAAGGAAGTAGAATGATATTTATCCGAAGGAAGAAGTTTGAAGGAAGGACCGAAGTTGGAATTTCTATGCCGTTCGCGAAGCGTGCCGTATTCGGCATAGACGGCACGCTTCGCGAACAAACTTCTTTCTATAGGGGTTTAAAACCCCATCCCCTTAGGGTTGCCCGTTTTGAGTTGGGGTCAGAATCCACATATAAAAACAAAACTTCTTCCTTCTTTCTTCTTTCTTCTTCCTTCGTTCAATAGAATTTAGTATAAATTAATTCATGATGCATTTAATCAAATAATGGAAGCCCACACAAGGGAGATTCGACGTTACATGACAGCAGATGGCAAAATTCCTTTTGCCGAATGGTTTGATGGTTTACGCGATAATAAAGCCATATCTAAAATCAATAGTAGGATTAAGCGAGTTACTTTAGGTAATCTCGGCGACTACCGTTCTATAGGAGAGGGAGTCTGTGAACTTAAAATTGATTGCGGTCCCGGCTATCGCATCTATTTTGGGCAAATAGGAATAACTATCATACTTTTACTGTGTGGTGGAGATAAAAGCACTCAAGCAGAGGATATTCGTAAGGCGAAGGAGTATTGGGAAGACTATGAAAAACGTCAAAACGCCTACCAGTGATAGCTGGCTGGACGCACTTATTCAATCTCTGAAAAACTCGCAAAGGGCTGTCGGTTATATCGAGGCTGTATTAGAAGAAAAAGATCCAGAACCCGAACTACTCCGTTCAGCACTTAAAGATGTTGTTGCTGCACGGTTGCTATCCGATAATCTTTCTGAAGAAGCCAAACAACATTTTGAGAAACTAGATAAAATTCTTGCAAAAACAGGAGGTACAGAAATTTATACTCTAGTTGAATTTTTAGATGCATTGGGTTTTCGGATTGCAATCGCGCCTAAAGATTAGATACCTTGGCATTATTAATATTTATAAATAATTTTGATGGGTATGTTTGCTAAGATCCCCGACTTTTAAGAAATCGGGGATCTAGCAGCCCTTCAGAATCAATGAAACAGACCAGCAGATAGGACTCAAGCCCACTACGTAAGGTTTTTGTGTGGCAATGCCCACGCTACTTGAATGTTGTAAGCACGGTACAGCAAGGTTAATGAGATACTGAAACGTTCTCAGCTTGCTTTCAGTCAAATTTCACAAAATTTACTAACTTTTCAGCTTTTTCCCATCACTTCATCAGATGAGCCTCAGTGAGCAGTTGCATTCTATTAATTGTAAGCAATGAAACGAAAGTTTCTTGGAGAAAAATATGATGAAACGCCTATTTGTTGGTAGCTTGTCTTTCGTACTATTTTGCACTGCTGCTAGTAGCGCCCATGCTCAAACACCTGCTGCTACTGCGCCCTCTCAACAAACAATGGTAAGTGCAACTTCAATCCGCAGTTTTACACCCTTTCAACTTGTCCACTTTGCTTATAGAGGCTCTCTTGGGCAGCAAGGTATTCCAGGATACAGTCTGCTGCTTTCTGAGTTGAAATTGGGTAAAGCCAGTGCTGAATCTTTGGTTAAAGCTGGTATTACTGCAGGTAGAGTTTCACCTGATGCTCTGAGCGATCGCAGGTATTTAAATGGTGTTGCTAACCAACTTAAACTTTTAGACACGCTCTAAATCAGTGACCAGTGACCAGTGACCAGTGAGTTCATCCTCTGTATTGAAAAGTAGGGGATTTGAACCATGAATCAATTTCTTTTGTTCCGCAGATGAATGGTGTAAGTACTGTACAGGTGACTGGTCATTATAAAAATAACTGCTATGAAATCAGGCATAAAGATGCGCGAAAGCCTACTAATTTAGTACGGTTTTCCGCAATCACATCTACCAATTTCTACTGTTTTGTAAAGTTAATATTAAGTTGTTGGCAATAATACAGAAATTTAGGAAAGTTTAGGGGCTTCCGTAAGCAGATTGCCTGGTAATTAACCTATAGGAGCGATTTTAGAGGAATTTAGACTTTTGTTCGACACCTAATAATTCTGGATTCTTGAAGTAGCAAGGCTGTTGGTACTCGTCTGGTACGTAGGACTTTAGTGCAACAAAAAAATCTGGAGAACGATCCGGAATCTTGCAAGCTAGGTTTGTAGTAAAGAGTGTTCCAGTATAAAGAGTGGAACAAAATTGCATAAGAACACAAGGTCAGACCTATATAAGTAATAGAGAAGGGTTAAAACCCGACCAACAAAACACTAACTTGAAATACTGAATGTAATGGTGAGTAATTATGACTAGCTTTTCTCAAATCCAACCAAAACAAGATCTTCTTTCTCCAGTCCGTCAATGGTTAGATTCAATAGCCATTGATAATGCCAAACTAGCTCATTTCTTGTGCAGGCTTATTCCTGCTCAGTGTCCCTTTGAGCGTGATATTACATTGTTTGGTCGCAAGCTGTTTCATATTCCTCCAATGTGCAAGCTAAATCCTGTCTATGAGGAAGTTGTTTATTTGCGTTTCCGCGCTCTGTGTTATCTTGCAGACGTATGCGGTGAAGACGTAACTGCTTACTGCTAATAGTTGATTCTCATTGACACAACGTCCGCATTGAGCGCGATACGGTTTTAGCCGTTATGCCTCCGGCTTATCGCAACAAGGCTGCAGCCACAGATAATTAATAGTACGCTATCGACAGAGTTCGATTTCATTAACAGCTTGCCACTACGTTCCTCCACGATACGTCTCACCACAGCAAGTCACAGCCCGCTTTTAGATGATTTTGTAGATAAAGTTGGGTTGACCAAGTGTAGATTAAATATTTACCCCACAAGAGTTTGATTTTCAAGCAACGTGCAAATTAAACATTTGCAGTTTGGCATATAGTATTTTCTTTTAAAAATCTTTTTAATCAATTGGCTTTGTCTACTATTGCCCGGATAACTTCATCTTAATGAGCGGTATAGTGGTGTTGATAAGTTCATTATAAATCAATACGGTTCAGTTAAGCAGTTATTTAGAAACCCGGTATCTTGAAGATACCGGGTTTAGTGCTTCCCTGGCGACCCTTAACTGAACCGTATTGCATTATAAATGTCAAAAGCGTAACCCAGCTTTTTATGTCTTGACAGGTTCAATCGTAGAGCTTTTCACGGTAGCCTATGTATGCCATGAGAGCTTTGCCTCGCCGATCGTGTTTTTTCTTTGTAATTGAGATAAAATCCAAATTGACACCAGAAAAAATAAGAAATGACACTAGACCAAGTCAGAATCATTTTAGTAGAACCATCTGGTCCAATAAATGTGGGGTCAGTGGCGCGAGTGATGAAAAATTTTGGGTTTAATCATCTAGTGTTAGTCAATCCTCAATGCGATCCGCTTTCACCAGAAGCACTGCAAATGGCGGTTCATGCTAAGGATATTCTACAATCGTCTCGATCGCTGGCAACTCTACCAGAAGCTTTACAAGGATGTACGCGAGCGATCGCAACAACTGCTCGTGTTCGTGACTGGGGAACACCCCTGGAGAATCCCCACTTAGCATTACCGTGGTTGCTTGAAGAACCAAACCGATCGGCGGCGCTGATCTTTGGTAGAGAAGATCGGGGTTTAAGCAATGAAGAACTTAATTATGCTCAACGATTTGTTCGCATTCCCACCAATTCTACCTATCCATCACTCAATTTAGCCACGGCTGTTTCTCTCTGCTGTTACGAACTTGCACTTTTTGACACTGACAATCAAGAGGATACGGTGAAGGAAGAACTCATCACGTCAAAAAACGGCTCAGAAAATGACCCTGCTTCTTTAGATGTTGTGGAAACATACTACCAAGAACTAGAATCCCTCCTCCTTAAGATTGGTTATCTTTATGCCCATACATCAGCAAGTCGCATGGAAAAGTTCCGTCAATTATACAATCGCGCTCAGCTACAAACTAAAGAAGTTGCTATGTTGCGAGGTATTTTAAGGCAGGTAGAATGGGCTATTGGGAACCTTCATAACCATAAAGATTCATAATTCATTGTGTTTGGGAGACTTACACCTAAAAAAAATCTTTTTCCGTCGTAATTGGGATTAGTATGTAATTGCGCGTATGCCTTAATGTTTGCCTTTTATAAAAGCTAATTATAATATAAAAATTTATCATCATTATATATTATGAATACAAGAACTCGTATAAAAGTTATCTCACAGCGTCGTCCCGATTTACGCAAAGTCCAAAAGCTGCCACAGAACAAGATGGAGGTACATAATCAGCAACGTCCTCCCCAAAAGAAACCAACATCTACACGTGTAAAAGTTATTCCACCATTAAAGCCTGCCACTGTACCTAGAAGGCAACCAAGAGGAGTAACTCCACCCATTAATCACTCTGCTACTTTCAAAGGGAGGATTCCTCCTTATAACCCCAACACTGTACAGTTAAAAACTGCTCATTTGCAAAAGCATCCAGTGATGAAACAATCTTATTCATCTCGAAAAACACGGTTAAAGCCGATGGCAAGAACAATTTTGTATGCCCTGCGGTTGTTAATTGTTGGAGTTGGGATAGGTGCGATCGTCGGTACTGTTTTATCTGTGTTAGATCCAGCCACTCGTCTCGCTACGCCGGGAAGCGTATCATCCGATACGACTGTTGCACAAAAAGCGCAGTCCCAACCAACTCTAACTCCAACTCCCACACCGACAGCAACGAGTTTGTCTCTATCTCAAGAACTTATTCCCTTAAAATCGGCTGTACAAAGTTTGGCAGCATCAAATCCAAATCTTACACCGGGGGTTTTCTTGATTGATTTGGATAACGGTGGTTATGTGGATTTGAATGGGGCTGCAAGTTTTGCTGCTGCTAGCACAATTAAGATTCCAATTCTGGTTGCTTTTTTTCAAGATGTAGATGCACAGAAAATTCGTCTTGATGAAAGTCTAACTCTAGAATCGGGAATGGTAGCAGGCGGTTCTGGGAATATGCAGTACAAACCGGTAGGAACCCAGTTTACAGCGCTGGAAGTTGCTACGAAAATGATGACAGTCAGTGATAACACAGCAACTAATATGCTGATTGCTCGATTGGGTGGTATTGATGCGCTAAATCAACGTTTTCAAAGTTGGGGTTTGACAACGACTGCAATTCGCAACATCTTACCAGATTTGGGAGGTACAAACACAACCAGTCCTAAAGAGTTGAGTACTTTGATGGCAATGGTTGGTAAAGGTAATTTGGTGAGTATGCGATCGCGAGATCGCATTCTGGACATTATGCGCCGCACTGTGAGAAATCACCTATTACCAGCTGGTTTAGGACCGGGAGCAACCATTGCCCATAAAACTGGTAATATTGGGACAATATTAGGAGATGCAGGTCTAGTGGATGTGCCTACTGGCAAGCGTTATGTCGTTTCTGTAATGGTACAACGCCCAAGAAACGATCCTGGTGCTGAAAAACTCATTACCTCCATTTCTCGCGTTGCTTACGAACAGCTCAGCCAAACTTTTCCCGTTCCTAACAATACGGGAAGCAGCATACCAAACACTGGCTATCAGCAGCCACCAGTCGTAAGTCCATTACCAGCCATAAGTCCGCCGCCAGCCATAAATCAACCGTTACCCAATGGCATCAGCAACACTTTACCTCTAACTGGATACCAACCTCCAGTGATGAATCCACCCTTACCTAATGGCATGAGCAACACGTTACCGCCAACTGGGTATCAAGCACCTGCGATCGCTCCACAAGTAGCACCGCAATATTACTATAATCCATACCAAAGATAAACTTTCCAATTCCATGACTTCTAAAACACCGTCCATTCAATTTTTTGCTGGCATTTTTGAAGAACTGAACAATGTCAGTCTGCGTCGTAACCTTCGTTCTGGTAACCGCATAGTTGTGATGCTTTTTAAGCAAGTGAAAGCTTTGAATGGATTTAATAGCTTCACAAAACAATCTTTGAATTCGATGCTATTAACTGATGAAGAAGGAGAAATTCGTGTCACACCTTCTTCGACTCAATTTATTTTTGGAGGCGCAGAAGGAGATGAATTGCAGAGAGTAGAGTGTAAATTTGAAATAGAGCAAGAAGATCAATGGCAAAGGTTTATGCGCTTTATGAAACGTTACAGTGAAGCCAACGGCCTGGTTTACGGAGAGTCTTAAACCATTGCTATAGAAAAAGTACACCGTCGCACAATCACTGCTACTGTTACCAAATCTGGTTATCAAAAAATGATGTCTAACTGGATTTATCAAAATTCCCAGTTACCATAACGTTAGCTGCAAATCGTTCATTTGCTGTTTTGGAGTTTCTAGAGTTATTAATTTAGGAATAGCAGTCCGACTCATCTCGTAATACTCTAAATTCCGCTCAACTCCAATGCAGCAGATGCCAATAGCTTCCCCTGCTGCTACTGTTGAACCAGAACCCGTAAAAGGATCTACAACTACGCCCTCACCCAAAGGTAACGCTGCATAAACAATCTGCCGAAGAAAAGACTGTGGTTTAAGACTTGGATGATTAGCAATAGCTCTTTCTTGTTGAGAAGTCCGTTCGCTAGGAATTACATCACCCAATGGTGTACCGTCTAGGTTTCGTCTTAACCCACCAGTTTGGAATTGTCGGAGACAGTCACTTAACTTCATTCCTAACGGTATGGGTTTTCGTAAAACGCCCCAAGGTTCATAACAGCCTCGCAGCATAGAGGAGACATATGGAAATTCATCTTCAGCATTTTTGGGTCGATCTCCGCCACGAAGTGTTCTCACAAGGCGAATTAATTCCCCACGAAACTCCAATCCCCCTTCAACTAAAGCAGAGAAAACTAGCTGGGAAAGAAAAGCATTACTTGCGATCAAAACATGACCGCCCGGTCGAAGTACACGAACTACTAACTTTGCCCATTCTATAAAAAAATCCTTTAAGATTAGACGCTCTTTTGCAGTCAGCGCGGTAAAGGTGCGCGTTGATGGCTCAGTATGTTACCACTCAACAAACTGAGGTGTGTAGATTTTTCATACATACTTGAGTGGGGAGAAAGCGGTTACCGACGGCAACTGCTTTCTCCCCACTCCTTTAATGATTATTATTGAAAAAATGCTGTCTCTTGTTTTTTTGGGACAATTTATTTTCTAGAGCATCGGTCTAGTAATCCCAAAAACCTGGTTTCTTCAAGTTGAGCATACGAGATATCAAGCTTGACCACAAAGAGAAACCGGGTTTTTTGCCTACTTTTTGACTATTGGACTGGCGTAGAAGTCCCTAAAAGGCAAAGAGCACTCGACTACACCGCGCTAAAACTTCAGTCGTTGGAGGTGACAGCTAAACCGATGAAGTTACCTCTAGGTACGTTAGCGATTTTTGTTGCAGCCCCGGTGGACAGATTGATGGTGTAAAGGACTGTATCAGACACTGCATAGGCAGTATTTTTGCCTTGTGCGTCTGTGAAGATGTCGAACCCGCCTATGGGCGCAAAGTTGACGCCGAGAGAGCCTATTGTTTGGAGAGTGCCATTATTGGGTGGGTTTTGCAACACTAATACGTCAAGGTCGTAGTCAATGCCAAAAAGTTGAGTCGTTGTCGTTCCAGCAAAGGAATTGGTGTAGGCTTCAGCGGTAATGTTGGGGTCAACTCCCGCATTGGCATCTGTTGCACCATAAGCCAGGTTTACATCGACAATAGTTTGACCGTTATCTACGTTAGTACGGAAATTTTGCTCATTGCTACCGACTATTCGCAGGCGGTCTGGTACGGGATTGAAGTCAAACCCTGATTGAAATCCTCCATTAAAGCTACTAGATAGCTTGCTCACAAACGTAGCTACACCGCTGACGGGGTCAATAGTATATACATTGTCAGTGTCTGTAACACCGTAGAGCAGACGGTTTGCTGGACGAAAGTCAATGGCTTGTAAGTTGCCGTTAATTCCTGTGACTTGAACGACTTGACTCACTCCTCGCAGGTTTATATTCACTAAAGTATTGTTGGCGGTTAAACCAATAAATTTCACGGCGGGTATATCAGTGAACAGTACAGGAATAGCGATATCAATTTTTGGTTCCAAAAAGTTATCAATAGTCTGTGCAACAGTTTTTACGGCAGTGTTAGCCGAACTTTTGTTGACACTGAAACCTAGGCAAGTGGTTATTACAGTAAAAACCACAATAAATTTACTGACTTTTTTCAGTTTCATATTACACCTTTTTACATTGTAATTTTGACGAATCTAGTAATAGAAACACGAGAAAGTGGTGATTCTATCTCTTCCGTACTCCTCAACAAGAATATTTTTATACATAAATGATACAAAAGTAAATACATTTATATTATTTTCTTAAGTTTTAAAAAAGACTCATTATAAGGAGAAGCTTACGGATAAATTACTAGATAATGAGTATGATTATTTTGCAACTAACGGTATTGATACCGCATCCCAGGAAGCTGTGAAACTAAACCCATCAGTTCTAACTGCAGTAAAGCGCTGGATACTAAACCAGCAGCCATACCAGTTTGTTGAACAATAAAATCAAAGGGTAATGCCTCTGAAGAAAGCACATTCATAACCTGTTGAAGTTCTGGGGACAAATCTGGTAGACTTAACTGCTGAGGTGGCGAGGTTGCTTCAACAGAATCAAGTTCCGGTATTGCTCCCAGCATTTTTAGTAATTCGTCTAATTCTTTAAGAATGGGAACAGCGCCTTGGCTAATAAGTTTTAAACAGCCTTGGGAAGGGTAGTCATCTAACCTTCCTGGTAATGCGTAAATATCTCGTCCAAATTCATTGGCATAACTAGCAGTAATCAAAGCACCCGATCTGATTGGTGCTTCCATAACAAACACAGCGCGACTCAAACCAGCTATGATCCGATTGCGACGAGGAAAGTGGGTGCGATCGGGTGGAGTTTTTGAGGGATATTCACTCAAAACTAACCCATTAGGCAAAATCTGTTTGTAAAGTTCTTTATTTTTAGATGGATAAACAACATCTACGCCTGTACCGAGGACTGCTAGTGTACGTCCTCCGGCTTTAAGAGTAGCGCTATGGCTTTCAGTATCAATTCCGTCTGCTAAACCAGAAACAACTGTGAAACCGTTTTTAGCTAAAGCTATACTAATTTGACGAGTCCAACGCAAACCATACTCTGAGGGTTGGCGTGTTCCAACAATACCAACTGTTGGTTTCTGTCCAATATTTTCCAGCAAATCAACTTCGCCGCGATAGTACAAAACAGGGGGCGGACTAGGAATTTCTAGCAGCAACCGAGGATATTCTGGATCGGCTGGTGTCCAAAAATGAGGGTTTTGCTGTTGATGTTGTTCGAGAAATGTTTCTGGGTGCAATCGCGATCGCTGTTGTATAACCTTAGATAATGTTTGAAAACCAAAACCTTCTACCTTTTTCAACTGAGCTTCGGTTGCTTCCCAAGCTCTTGCTAGTGAGCCAAAATGTTGTTGTAACCGTCCTAACAGGATAGGACCAACTCCAGAAATTTGCGACCACGCTACCCAATACGCACGTTCTTGTCCCACCAATTGCCCATCCTCATCATCTCTGGGTTTATTGTTCCCAAAAAGGACTCAGGGATAAAAACTAGGAGTTTTTAATCTACGACGTTGCACATCTGTTAGATCGGGGTCATCATCAGGGTTATAGTAATACCTTGCCGCTCGATCACGTTTACCCAAAGTTACCCACAAGTGGATAATGTTGGACAAACCAGAGGAATAGCGGTCAATTCCTCCTACCTTGAAGGATTCACACCTTCACAGACGGATGAGGAGTTGGACTCCCATGCTTGTGCTGAAGCTTTGGAAACCCAAGAAAACCGGTGTTCACCAAGCCGTCACCCGCAGACCCTGTGAGAGTAGGTAAACCGAACCAAGCATTACGAGAACCTAGCTTCAAGTAATGCTTATGGAAACGCTGCCAGTGTGCAAAGACGTGCTGACGAGGTTCGGTTTGAATCGAACTCTGAAAGGCGTATCTCGCTGGCAGTTTCTCATAGTAAATATTCATCCCGCGACGCGCTAAAACTAGACCGGCGGCGCTATCGCTTCCCATACCATAGCGTTTCATATATTTGACAACGCCGATTTGGCTAGAATATTTGGGACTTACCTCAATAATTTTGATGCCGAGTTTTAAGCATCTAGCTTTTAACAATTCTTTGAACTTGGCATAAGCAAAACCTGATAACATCCGATTATATTTGCGCCCGCTATGAAGTTGTTTCTTCTTTTGAGAGAAGTCTAATTTCTCAATAACAATTGGTTTTTTAGTAGCTAGCGCTCTAGATGTCAGTTCTGTAATAGCATCAGCTAATCTTGCTTCTGTTTGTTCTGTTGAACAAGAGTGTAGATCTAAATTAACTTTTCCCCAAGCTACAGGATTGCCGTGACGGTTGGTTGCACACCAGCCTATAGAACCGGGATTAATATCTAAACCAATACAACCTGCATATTTATCATGACTGGTAATAGAAAAGTCAACTAAACAAGTAATAGCGACTACCCACTTCCCTTTTTTATTTTTGCTAAATACATAAGTGAGAGCGTTGTTTAATGCCCAAGCGGTAACTATATTGTTGTATCCTTGCTTGTTAATTTTGTAAAGTGGTAAGGTCAGATATTCTCCATACGTTGCCTCTAAAAAGTAAGGGACACGTATTCTTAGACTTGGGATAACATCAGGTGTTAGCTGACATATTTGATTGCTGTTAGTTTCGTTAGTACTCCCAACAAATGTTACCTTTCCTACGTTCCCCAGATTTACTTTGACCCCTCGTTGGATTACTTTAGCTCTACGGTCTAAGTACATCTTCAATTGGCGCTTTTTCTGATGTAATTGCTGTTTAGCTAGTTGCAAATAAGTCTTACCGTGAGGTTTACCGTTAATCGGACAAGCGTTATCAAACTCAGGGAATTTCTTAAGTACAGGAACTTTTTTCAGTTTTCTAGCTTGAGTTTTTTGAGGATATTTGATGGCTAAATTATGTTTCTCTACGGCTTGGGCATATTCCCTGTGATTCTTCAGTCGTTTGTTCAACCTTTCAATTTCTGACTTAACTGATTTTATTTTGGCGTCTAGTGTATTTAGATGTCTTTTATGGGACTCCTTAGCCGATTCCAACTCACCTGTAACAAAATTAATGACACTGTTGGCATGACGCTTGTTTACTTTAAAAGTGTTTTGAATTAGGGAGTTTAACTTCTCCTTTTTCATATCACTTTGTAAACCTTCTAACGCCACAAGGGACATCTGGGCTGCAACTGGTGAGAACTGTTCTAACATCTCAAGCGTGTGTGTTTCATTCGTTAAATTATTGTCAATCTGAGTCACATATGTTTGATAAACTTGAGGCATTTACTTCACCTCCTCAATTACATTAGATATTCCCTCGATTAATTTTTTATTCTTCTTACTTCTAGCGCCATACAACCGGGCTGAAAATACTGTAATCAACTCAATCATGTCTTGTACTAACTCTTGCTCAAAAGTGATTTCTTCATTGGTCTTATTAATAATGACCACTTCAGTTTCAAATTCTTCGCACATAGCAAATACAAGCTCGGCACCAAATCTCAATAGCCTATCTTTGTGCGTCAGTACAAGGCGGCTGACATCTCCTTGCATTATGCGTTTGAGAAGTCTTTGAAGTCCTTTTTTCTGGTAGTTCAGACCCGATCCTAAATCTTGAATGGTTTCAAACTGCCAACCATTAGCACTGCTAAAAGCCTCTAAAACTTGAGATTGACGAACTAAATCTGCTTTCTGGTCGTGGCTTGAAACTCTAGCATAGTTAATGGTTATACGTTCATCTAGCTGTTTTAGATCTCTTGGCGTAATGCGTTTAATATCAGCCAGAAAAAATCTTCTTTGACCTGTGGGTGAACGTTCACTCTTTATCTTTCCTGAATCAGCCCAACGTCTTAAAGTCTTCGTGGAAACGCCTAATTCTTTTGCAGCATCTCCAATACTAATCGTCACTTCTGATGTACTCTCCATATCAACTCAACTGATATAGACTACCCCTCTATAGTTACCTATTTCGGAAACAATGTCAATATTTGTCTAATAATTATCTTACAGTTTCAAGCCCATGCACTCGGATATGGAGAGTACTTGTAGAACAGAGTCCGGCATTCGTGTTGTCCTTTCCAGTACTATTAAAGTTAACTAGTAGGTCTTAAACAAAAATTGGCGTTGCATATTTGCGGGATGATTTTATTTTCTCTGTCAGTTGAAAAACTTAATTCTTGGCGCTCTTGGCGTCTTGGCGGTTCATTCTTCATCCCCATTTTATGCAACGCCCAGGATTTTTCTGGGAAAGGTTGAATCAGCTGTCAAGAAAGTTGCGCCGATCGCTGAGTTTTTAGATACTCAAACACGGATTTATCCCCGATATCTGGAGGAATGGATTGCACAACCTTCCGCACAGCAAATACCACGAATAAAGTTGCCCAAATACCTAATAAAACTTTTTCCCCATAAATTGGCAACACCCCAACTAAATGTCCTAGCAGAAGCAACGGTACTATTGGCGTTAGTATTTTAGTCTCAAAACGATTAAAGCAAAACGCTTCTTTAAAATAAATTCCTGTCAGCGCTACAAAGGTAAAGCCTACTCCCAGTAAAGTCAATGGTTGAGTGTAAACAGTTACCGCTAAAGGCTCAATACTATATAGTGCTAGTACCATAGCAGCAACACTACCAATTGCCCAAAAAACTTGTAAAAGTCGGTGCAGCACTGCCATATATATATGTATTGTAAGTAAGCTGACACCTAATGCCAGACTGAAACAGGCATATAAAGGTGTAAGTACTTGGAAAATTTCTGGGTTCTGGTTAAATAGAACTAAAGCACTACCCGTGGCAAAGCTGAGTGCAGCTACCATAAGCCCAGTACGGTAGACAATGACACCCGTGCGATCGCTCTGAGTAATCGTAAACTCCCCAAATTGACCTTGATAAACGGACGGTGCAGATAAAGTTTGCTGAGCCATAGCAATTGAAATCCGAGATTTTAAATAACTGCCAATTATCCCTATCCTATTTTATCCGCGTACATCCGCGTTAAGGGTGCGGTTCAATTCTTCAACAATCAAAATAGACTACCACCACTACACCCAACTCTATCTGCAACTGCGAGCGCGCATTCCCATTGTTCACAGCAATTTCCACCCAACCATGGCTGCCCACAAGTGCGATCGCTTCACCAACGTTAACTTCATTATAAGTGCTACAGTTGGGAATAGTTATTCCCGCAACTTCTATATTCCAGTTTCTGCCCAGCACATCACTTCCTGGAATGTTAGTCACTAAGTTACCAAAATGGTCAATATATTGAATACTACCACTTATACCAGTTTCCGTTGCCGTACATTTGGCGATATCCAATTGTACTAGAGTTGTTGGAGCGATTGGCTCACCTAGCTGTTTGAGGGGTACTCCGCAAGAAAGATAAGCTGCAACTGGTGCAAAAATGTCCCTTCCATGGAAAGTTCTGCTGGGTTGAGGGGTTCTCCAGTACTTGGAGTTTGTCAGTTCTACTGCTGCTATCGCTGTGCTTTCACTCAAAACTCCACCGAATATACCGTTATCGGGTCCCACTAGGTAACCTTTGGCAAACTGGACTGCGATCGCTCGTCGCATACTTCCTACACCAGGATCGACAACAGCCAGATGCACTGTACCAACTGGGAAATAGAGGTAAGCATCCATTAAGCAGAACCGAGCCGCCGCGATGTCTTGTGGTGGAACTTCATGTGTCAAGTCTACCACTGTAAGTTGTGGGTTGATTTGGGCAATAACTCCCTTCATTGCCCCAACGTAAACATCACGGGTTCCAAAATCGGTTAGCAAGGTAAGCATGGGGTTGTAAAGCTTCCACAGCAAGATATTGCCGCTTAATAATATATATTAAGTTTGTTTTTCTGTAGCAAAAGTTACGAAAAATTTGCTATGTTAGGAAAGTCAGACATTTAATGGAGAAATTAAAGAGGCACATTGGTTAAAATGAGCAGGAACAGATTGGAATCCGTAAAACAAGCACGAGAAACGCACAGGCTAAATATTAAAAGAACTTTAGAGCATCGCTTAAAAGTAGCCAGAGACAAAGGCGATGAAAATTTAGTTCGCCAATTGGAAGCTGAAATGAACTATTTCAGTTAAAAATAAAGTTTTATTGTTTTAGTTCATAGTTTTGTTGTGTGTTAACCCGCCAAGGCGGGTTTTCGTGTTTATTAACAGTGACCAGTAACCAGTGACCATTCTAAACCATCAAGCTCTGCCAACTCCCTTACTAGCTTTAATAACTTTTGCAGGGACTCCAACTGCGATGGAAAAGGGAGGGATATCTTTGGTAACAACGGCTCCAGCACCGATTACACTTCCTTTACCAATAGTCACTCCATCTAAAATCCTGACTCCAGAACCTATCCAAACATTGTCCTGAATTTCAATTCCTTCACGGCTTAATCCATGCTCTCTGTGATTGTTGGCGTAAATGCTTGTATGGGATGCAATTAGGCATTCCTTGCCAATTTTTATATCACCAGGTCCGGACATACAGATATAAGGTCCTAAGTAGGTACTATCACCAATTGAGATCGAGCAATGAGAAACAGTTGCTCTGATATCAACACCGCGATCGATACAAACTCTATTACCAATACGTAGTAAGCTGTGTGGCGCTCTCATGTCAAAGCGTACATCTCGCATAATTTTAACATCATCGCCAATCTCAACTAAACAGCCTCCAAGAAACTCAACTCCCATCTGAATATAAAGACCCCGACCCACGCGAGCAAGTATTAAACGGTAAGCCAGTCGTCGCAGCAGAACACCAAGTGGACGAGGAATCCATCCGATCAGATTAGTTACAGCCAACTCTATTATCCGTGACAAAACTGTAGGTGAGGTAGACGGCAGCTGGTTAATGTTGAGATCTTCTTGAACTGTCATAGTTGTTTACTTTTTACTAGGTAGATGGACGCAATCTCAATGAGGTTCAGTTTCTTAATTAATGACTTAACCGTCAATTAACTTCTTGTTTTTCTTACTACGAGAACCGTATAAACGTGCTGAGAACACAGTGATAAGTTCAATCATGTCTTGTACTAACTCTTGCTCAAAAGTGATTTCTTCATTGGTTTTATTGATAATAACTACCAGAATTTACAAGTTCCTTGGACTTTCGGCTTTTGATGACTCGTGCGGGTATACCTACAGCAACTGAGTAGGAAGGAATATCTTTAGTCACAACTGAGCCGGCACCGATAACACTACCCTCACCGATAGTCACTCCATCTAATACAGTCACCGCATGACCTAGCCAACAGTCATTCCCAATCGCAATTCCCTTGCGAGTGACACCTTGGTCTTCAATATTTCGCATAGGGTCATCAAAAATGTGATTGTTAGCAAATATCCCTACTTGCGCTGCAATTAAACAGTTTTTACCGATTTTGATGTTTCCAGAACCTGCTAAACAAACATAGGAACCGATATACGTACCTTCATCAATATGGATGCAAGTATCATTCATTGCCCTAATGTCAACACCATGCTCAAGGACACATCTATCTCCAAGATAGATTCTATTATTTGGGTGTCCGATTGTATTTATACGAGCGCCTTGTAAAATTTGCACCCCATTGCCAATTTCAATGCCAGAAGTGTTAAGAAACATAACGCCGTGTTGAATATAAACTGAATTACCAACACGGGTAAAAATAGTACGATACAGTAGATTGCGTAAGTTACCACCCACAAACCTTGTGGGGATATTACCTAATAAGTTAGTTAAAAAACTTTGTTGTATACGCTTCCACTTTGATAAAGATTGTTGGTGCTTCATGATGAGGTTACGCTAAATAGATGACTTACTAAAAGTTTTCTTAGAGGAAATGATGAAATATGAATAATAAAAAATTTTTATATTTTATCATTCATCATTTCTAATTTCTTAGTCACTAGAATTGACCAGTTTCTTGCCAATTCGGCTTTTGATTACCCGTGCAGGAACGCCCACAGCAACGGAATAAGGGGGAATATCTTTAGTCACGACGGCTCCTGCACCGATGACACTACCCTCTCCGATAGTTACTCCATCTAATACAGTTACCTTGTGACCCAGCCAACAATCATCCTCGATCGCAATTCCCTTACGAGAAATGCCTTGGTATTTGATTGGTTCTATAGGATCTGTAAAATTATGATTATTGGCAAATATTCCTGTGTATGAAGCTATTAGACACCGCTTGCCAATTTTGATATCTCCAGGTCCAGCAATACATACATCAGGACCGATGAAAGTTTCTTGACCTATTTGTATATAAGAGTCGTTCAAGCAACCTATAGTCGTGTTCCGCTCAATAGCGACTGCATTGTCCAGAGAAATTCGATTGTTTTGGTGTCCTCTTCCATCTATACGAACACCTTTGAAAATATACACCTCATTCCCTATTTCAATACAAGAAGTACCAAGAAATTCAACATCCTCTTGAATATAAACAGTGTTGCCTATATGGGCGAAAGTACTACGATACAATAAATTTCGCAACTTTGGTCCCAACGCAATTGTTGGAAGACCTCCTAGTAAACTAGCGACTATAACTTCTTGCAGACGTATCCATTTTGAACCAAAAAGTTCGGAATTCATGTATACTCCCTTTAAATAAGGATGCTGTTAATTAAGCCTGAGAATATTTCTGGAAAACTGTTGTTTAGCTTCGTTATCTGAGCGCGTTTCATACCGTCACAACATCAAAAAATGGCTTTTTTAGCCAAAACGTGAGGCAGTGGGTTAGTGAGGCAGTCCTAAAAAATCTAGAAATGCCGAGTCCATATATTTCAACTAAATCAATCAAGGGCAAAGCCTTGAAGACTTAAGTTCTCTAGTGTATGGGAGAAAAGGCTGCCAACGCAGATTCTGGCATAGCAGCTAACCTTAGTTTATACTGCTACTTCAAGAACTCAGGTAATAACTTCACTATCAACTCAGGTTTCGCTAAAGACTTCTGAATCTTGTTAGCCAAGAAACAAAACTCAAATATATAATCTCTCCTGCAAGATACGGATAGTATAAAATCGTGCCTTTAATATCTACCAGGAGAGCAATTCAAATCTATTAAACTAAGGTGGAGTCAAACCACCAGGTATTCGTACAGCAGGAACTATCTTAAGTACGAGCTTATATCCTAAAAAAAGTTTACCCTTCAGCAGTGGTTGCTGAGTGTGAGTTTGGAGGGTTGATAGAATAAAACTTAGCCCGAACATACAAATAACCTGCTAGTTTCTAATTCAGAGTTGCGCTCTTTTCTGCACAAACTCACTACTTGACAACTTGCTTTTACACTATAACTTTAGGTATTTGGTTTCCAGCCTAATGCATTACAAGCCGAAAATCGCTAAATTTTGACATATTTAATAGAAATTTCATATAAAGCATGCAGAATCTTTATAAATTTTTAGCTGAATTTATAAATAAATTCTTAAAAAAGTATTTTTTAATACAATTTTTGAGAAAAAATCCCTAAATGTTACGGAACTCTAGTTATCAATTATCCTCAAGTAAAAATAGTTACAACAATGTTGTAACTAAAGGTCAACTAATCTTAATATAGGAAATATCAGCTAATACAAACAAACTTTTCAAAGTTGATTTTGCTTGGTTATTGGTCATTTGCCATTTGTCATTGGCTCTAACCACTAACTACTAACCAACTTTATGCAAAAGTTTCAAGCAATCAGACGAATTCGAGTTCAAATGGGGGATTCAACGGCTTGACTTATGAAAAATGTCTTTACAGCTTGGGAGCTTGGTCAAATGCTCTTGCTACTGTGTTCCAAGATAATTTGCGTTGGAAATCAAAATCCTCAGTTATGTACCTCCTGAGTCAATTTAAGAGATTGGATCTGCTTTCTTCTTGAATTCTAAGATCGTAAGTCGTTTCAACAAGCCACGGATCTTTGTAAAGGTGAAATCGCTGTTGGACAATCAGCCAAAAGAAGGGAATACTATCAAGCAAATATCTTTTCCAAAGTCGCCTCGGCTCACTTATAAGTCTATAGAACCACTCCAAACCTACCTCACTCATCCACTTAGGAGATCTCTCCACGTCTCCAGCCTCAAAGTTGATGGTTGCACCAATAGCGAAAAACGTTTTAACTTTCTTTAATTGATTTCTATATTTAGAAATCCATAGTTCCTGCTTTGGAGCGCCCACACCAATCGCTAAAACTGTAGCTTTTGATACATTAATCAGATTGACAATCTTTTGGCATTCCTCTTCATTTTTCTCAAACCCAAAGCTAGGTGCATAAGTGGCGACAACTATATCCCGACCTACCTTGGAATTAATGTTTTGCTGTGCTCTTTGTGCGACATCTCCCAATCCACCTAGTAAAAAAATCTTGATGTTCTTATTGTGTTTGTAATAGTTGTAAAATGCTGGAAACAAATCCGAACCACAAATTTTCTGCTTGATGGGGTTACCTAAAAGTCTAGATGCATACATTAATATTTGACTGTCGCAAACTCTGTAGTCAGCTTCTTGATAAACACGATAGAATTCCCGATTTGTCTGCAACTTCATAACGTGGTCTACATTAGGAGTAAACACAAGCCCACCAAATCGAAGCTTTTTTAATAGCTCCTCAAGGGTAATGTTATGTATGTTTACATTAAGCAATTGAATTTGTTTTTGTTGCACGGGAGCACACTGAAATAGGGTAATCATTGGTTTTAAGTGTTAAACAGAATTGCAATCTAGTAGTAAAAAAATGCAAATTTAACTGGTCACTGGTCACTGCTCACTGAGTTCCATAATAGATTCCTCTACCATTGGTACCAATAAAAACTAAACCAAACTGCTGGCGGCTGGCTTCCATAATATTCGGATTATTGCCAATAGGTTTGGTGCGATCGCCAATTCTCTTCCATGTTTTTCCTCTGTCTAAAGAGCGGAATATTCCTTGACCCATCTGATGAATTTCCCCATACAAGTAGAGTGTTGAAATTTTACTTTTCGGTTGAGGTTTACCCAGAGCAAACAGATGTGTTCTTTTCACTGCTGGGATTCGAGAAAAAGTTTGACCACCATTCATTGAGTGCAAAAGTCCTTGCTCGTCCATACCAAGCCACAATTCACCTTTGACTCCAGGAGATACTTTTAAAGAATGCCAATCTGCATGAGGAATAGATGTAGAAATAACATCAAAAGATGTACCCCCATTAGTACTGCGGTAAAGTTTGCCGTTAGCGTAGTAGTAAAACGTCACGCTATCGACTGGATCGGCAACAAGAGGTTGCACCCAGTTCCAAGGTCCAGAAAAACCATTTGGTAATCCAGAAACTTGTTTCCAAGAATTCCCTCCGTCAATGGTACGCAGTGCTTGACCATCGCTCACTGTGACAATCATGAGATTTGGATTGCTTGCAGACATAGCTATCCGTGTTGGCAAAGTCTTTTCTGGAAAAGAGCCAAACTGCTTCCACGTCAAACCACCATCATCTGAAGTTGCACCTGAATAAGTGTTGTTAAATCGATTGCCACCAACACGTGCCATTCTTTTTGGATTGGCTTCAGAATAGGCGATGCTGTAAGTATCCTGAAATGCAGGTCCGGTTTCGCCAAAAGTTTTTGATGGGTAAACATCTAACCCTTGATTGTGGTAAAAACCATCTACATCTGCCACTCCACTCAAGAGTAAAGCTCCATTGGGGGGTGACACCAATGTAAAGGTGACAACCTCTTCATGTCCTTTCTGATAGTTTGTCCAGACGACTGGTTTAGCATTGATATTTTCTGCCTGCCAAATACCATACCAATCAGTCAGCCAAACTTTACTTGCAACTTTAGGATCGAATTCAATAGCAGCCACCGAAGGATTGGAGGTTATATAGTTAGACCACCAAGGAACAGTGTTGTTGGCTTTACGTTGTTGCTCTTTCCATGTCATTCCTCCATCTAATGAATGATAAATTTTAGTTTCTTTTTCAACAAACGTAGACACCAGTACTTCTTGGGAATTATTGGGATTGATACTGATGGCATTAAAAGGAAGTTTGTTGTTAAAAGGTGTAATGTCAATCCAACGACTGTTCGTTAATTGACTAACACCAGAACTATGAGTCACTAACAAAACATCTGAACTGGCGATCGCAATCCGATGTACCTTTGAAGGACTAGCTGCGACTTTAGTCCAAGTGACACCAGTATCAGTAGACTTGTAGATTCCGTCTTCATAGGCAACAGCGTAAACTATACCAGACTCATATCTGTTAAAGGCAATGGCTGTAATACCAATATTCTTTTTGAGCTTTCCAGGGAAGGATTGTACTTTTTCCCAAGTGTTACCACCATTCAAAGACTTCCACAGCCCATCTTGTCGCGAACCAAAGAAAAGGACTTGAGAATTAAACGGATTTACAACCAGTCTTTCTCCCGCCCATCTGATATCCTCATTTCCGCCCATCTTCAAGTCTAGATTCAGCTTTGTCCAGGTTTTTCCCTTATCTGTAGATTTGAAGATAGTTCCTTTATACTGCCACCAGTCAGCAGTATATTTACCAACGGCAATATAAATAATATCCCGATTGTTTGGATCGAGGGCTAAAGCCTCACCTCCGTAGTAATTGCTTTGAGCCAGTGGAAAATGTTCAGTAAGTGGTATCCAACTTTTAGATGCTGGGTTCCAGCGATAAAAACCACCAACATCTGTTTTAATATAAACCAAATCTCTTTCTTTCGGATGAATATAAATACCAGTTACATAACCACCACCTCCTAAAGACACATTTTGTGTCCCTAAAAGAGTCTCTTTTTTATAATCTTTGAGATTGGCGACACTGGCTTTTGAAGATACGAAGTTGAGAATAGCATGATGAGACTTAAGTTGTTGAAGCCCCAGTGTAATCATAATAGTAATCCCGATAAGAGCAATTGCTTTTGTCATTTGTCACTGGTCACTGGTTACTGGTCACTGGTCACTTCTTGAAGAATGCGCTGCTTTTGTATAACTCCTGCTACCTTTCGAGCCAAGCCTTCCATCTGTGTATACAAAGGTATAGGCAAAAGCCAAATTAAATAAGCAGCTATACCAGTAATTAATGTACGTCGCGGTTCTTCTATCAAAATGCGCCAGTAAGTAAATATCGCTTGATACCACATCTGTACAGATGTAGCACCTGCTTGTAAAGTCACGGCTCTACGAGCTAGGTATCTGAGATGGTAAGCCATAGCAGGCTTTTCCCACTGTCCTATTTGCTCTGGTGCATAAGAACGAACTTTTTCAATCAGCTTCTTCCAAGACTCTAACTTTTTATTAAGGTTAGCTGACAAGCCGCTAGAATTGACTCGGTAAAGTGTTAAAGCTTGAGGAATTCCTGCAATTTTCCAATTTGTTTGAATAGCTATCCGCAACCAACATTCAACATCTTCAGACTCACGGAAGTTTTCATCAAAATAAAAATCTTCTGTTGAACCGTAAAGATTATCTAAAAATTTGATGTTCTCAAAGACTTCTCGTCGAAACACTGCTGCTGAACCGTTACCAATGGGGGTACGACAGAATAAGTCTAATGGGGTAATATCTTTTAATTTGGACATTTGATACAGACCCCACGGATTGCTTTTTTCGTCAATAAATGCAGAGCGGCTAAAACTTATGCCTACGTCAGGAGATGATTCTAAATGAGCAATATGTTTTTCTATCTTGTCTGCTAACCACAAATCATCAGCATCAAGAAAAGCCAAATACTCTCCTTGAGCATGACGAATGCCTGTATTTCTCGCACCAGCTAATCCCCGATTTTTTTGATGAATAATTTTAATTCTAGGGTCAGTAAATTGCTGACAAATCTTTACACTTCGGTCTGGAGAATCATCATCAATAATTAAAATTTGTAAATTTTGATGACTTTGATTCAGTACCGATCGCAGTGTTCCTTCGATATAGTTTTCTGCTTTGTAAACTGGAATAATGACAGATACTTTTTTCATGTTATTCCCCTGATTTTTAGTTGTTAATATTTTTGCCAGATTACTACTTATTTAAATGAACCGCAAAGACGCAAAGAGCACAAAGAAAGAAGAAAAGAAGATTGACATTGTTTGGTGTTTTTTTCAATTTGCTTTGCTCCTAATCTATGAGTCGAGTAGCACGAATTTTACTCATTGATTGCATTAGGAATGTTGCCAGATGATCTGAGAAGATTTTGATGAGTAGTAACTTGATCATTAAAATTTGAGTCTTTTTTTGTACCAGCAACTTTGGGTATAATTTAATTGCATTTTGTATCTTTTCAAAAGAGAGCTTAAATTTTTCTTGAGGTGGAGCATACATCAAAGCTAACTGTGCCATGTATTGATATATACCTGCTTGGCTCTGCTTTTTCAAATACTGTAAATGTGAAGGTGCTCTCTCAAATGCTTTGTCAATGACAATTAAGTTATATTTCTCCATAACATCTATTTTTGATGACATCGCACCGGAAGACTTCCGATATAAAACTTGAGCTTTAGGTACAACAGCAAAATGCCAACGCCGTGCTAGTCGCAGCCAATAATCCCAATCTTCAGCAGAGCGAAGTGTCGCATCAAATTCTCCTACATCTTTAATTGCTTCTCGACGCACTAAAGGATTGGAGCCACTCGCAATGAAATTCCAAACTAATAAATTTGCATAAACATCACCTTCAAAATATATAGGAGTACTTAAATGGTAAGTTTCTGCTTTTTCATCCATAAACCTTGTCCAACTGTAAGCGACTCCAGCGTCTGGATGCTTTTCTAAAGCGGCTAGTTGACTTTCTAATTTGTCAGGTGTCCATAAATCATCAGCATCAATAAATGCTACATACTCGCCAGTGGCGTGAGAAATACCGCGATTGCGAGCAACTGGTAACCCACCATTTTCATAATTGAAAATTTTTAAGCGAGGGTCTTGAACTGTATTGAGTAACTCTACAGTTTTATCTGTTGAACCATCGTTGATAATGATGATTTCTAAATCAGAGAGGGATTGTTTTTGAATGGAAAGAACTGTTTGTAGGATTGTGCGCTCTGCATTGTATGCGGGAACTATAACAGATACAATTGACATAAAGTTTTACTCTTGGTCATTGGTTATTGGTCATTTGTTATTGGTAGTTTATGAAAAGATTCTTTTGTCTAGCAGATCTAGAATTTGGCTGTTTTTAGCAATATCAAATTTTCTGGCAAAATGCATATCTTCTTGAATCAGAAAGGGATAATCTTGAAGAGTTAGTAAATGAGGATGTCCGTGACGACTTTTTTTAAAATTGATGTATCGGCAGTTGCGATCGCACAAATTAAATTTATTACTATTAACTAGTAAAGTTTGAATTAAAGATTCTTCAGGCAATAGTGTATTTTTATAGTAACTGATAATCTTTGATGACTTAATAAATAAATCATGTAAATACCTTATACATTTCCAGGAAAGAGTTGTGAAATACGAACCTCCATAACATTTAAATTGCTCGTTAAATGGTGAGATTTCGCTTTGACAAGCTATCATTAGGACAGGAGAAACATCTATTTTTACAATATTTTGAAAATAATTTATAAAATTTTTAACTAATTTAAATAGAATTTTTTGTTCGCGTGATAGCTGTACGTGCGAGAGTAAGTATTGATAACAGTAGCGATCGCATCCTGTTTTTAGTCCCCAAGGGCTTTGGGGACTAAAAACATCAAAATACTCTAAAAAACCATCATATTTAGTCTGTGCCAAAAAATTTTCTATTTTAGGCAGTGGTTGAGTTGGATAATCTTGACCAGTCAAATTTACTAACCAATCAAATTTAATGTTATGTTGAAAAAGCCAGTCAATAGCATTAAAATATGCTTGTAAAATTGAAAAATCGTACCTTTGAATTTTATTACTAATAATTACTTCAACATTTGGTAAATTTTGTATAGGTATTCTATCCAAATCACAAGTATAATAATTATGGCTAATAAGTACGTAAGAATCAGGACTTAATTGTTTAATAACTTTAACAAGCCTGTATATTTGTTCAGGATTTTTGTGAGTCTGAATAAGATAACAGATTTTCATGGTAGTTTACCCTAGCTAAATTTACAGAAGATTATTAAACCGCAGAGGTGCAGAGGACACAGAGAGAAGAGAGAGATTGTAAAAATTTGTTACTCTTGAGTTTTTGTTTGGAGACTAGGTTGTTTTGGTTTTGTTGAGAATGGTGTGAAAGTTAAGATTGTGAATAAGTGTTTGCTGTAGACAGCTAAGATTGTGAGTAAGGTTCTCCGGGGTTCTCTGAGTATTAATTTCCAATCGGAAAGGAGCGCACGAGTCATATAATTGGCTGCAACTTGTGAAGGAAGATGCAAACGAAAGGCTCTGCGAGCGAGATAGCGTAGATGAGTACTCCGTGCTTTTAAATAATGTCGATTGACTAAGTCTGGGTTGTATTTTCTAGCTTTAGAAATCACAGCCTCCCAGCCTTCTTCCATACGCTCTAGATTTGAAGAAAGACCGCTTTCTGAGGTTCGATATCCCATCAAAACTTTGTTAATACCTTCTATTTGCCAGCGATCGCTACAGCTAACACGTAGAAGAAAATCTAAGTCTTCTGCGTAATTCATATTGCGATCGAAGGGAGCTATTTCTTGGAAGACTTCACGCCGTACTACAAGGTTGGATACTGTAATGGTTGGGTTCTCATAGAGAAAATGCTCGGGTTGAAGTTTGTTTAAAGAAGCGCTAGATATGTGTCCTGTGTGTTTACCATCAGGAGTTAAAAACTCTACTTTTGTAAAACTAATACCTAAGTTAAGATTTTCATGAAAATGAGCGATATGGCTAGCTAGTTTATCAGGGAACCATTTGTCATCTGCGTCTAGAAAAGCAATGAGTTTTGAGTCAGTCAGACATATTCCTTGATTCCGGGTTAGAGAGACTCCTTGATTTGTCTGTGAAACCAGCTTGACTCTACTGTCTTGTTGACAATAACGACGAGCAATATCACTAGTATTGTCTGTTGAACCATCATCAATAATGAGTAATTGAAAATCTTTGAAAGTTTGATTCAACACAGATTCAATACTTTCTGATAAATATCGAGATGCGTTGTAAGCAGGCATGACTATTGTCATCAAAGGTTTCATAATCTTTTTTCAGTGAATAGTAAAGTGGAATTTTTAATAAATACATATTGAGTTGCCCAAATAGAGAAGACGGGCAATGCTAAAGCGTGAGAAATGAGTACGGCTATAGCGACTCCTAAAGTTCCCCACTTCATTGCTATAATTAAGGCAATTGTAAAGACTATCGTAAAAATTGCACTGTAACGAAGATTAATCCAAGCTCTATCTAAGGACTGAAGGAGCAAGGCTGCTGCGGTAGCAAAAGGACGTGGTAAAGCAGACAAACAAATCAGGACGACTATTGGAATTGCGACTTCCCATTTCTTACCAAAAATAATTGGTACATAAAATGGGGCTAAAGTAGATTGTAGAAGAACAAGTGGAACAATAATGAAGGCAAGAATTTTCAGACTGTGAAAGTATTTTTCTTTAAGCTCCTCCATATTATTACGAACAGCACAAAGATGAGGATATAAAGGCCATACCATTACATTAATAACGTTTAGGCTAATCCCCAAACCAGCGTTAAAAGCAAAAAAATAAAGTCCTAACGCTTCAACTCCTAAAAAACGTCCAATTAAAATATAGTCTAAATTGGCTCTCATTTTATCTAATAATTCATAACCCAGCACATCTTTACCAAAGCTTATTATTTCTTGCCACCGATGAAGAGTGAAAGACTTGGTAGGTCGCCAAGGTTGATTTAAATGAGTCACTACTATCCACACTGGAGTTGTTAGGACAAAGGGTAGGACAAAAGCCCACATACCCATGCCCATAATGGCAAGTACCATACTCAGTACATTGCTTAGCATTGCCTGAATAGAAGTGCTTAAAGCTGTTATTTTGAACCTGTTTTCTCTGTCTATTAATGCATTATGAACGGAAAAGTGTGGCAACATTAAATAGACTAGAGCAGCAACACAAATTGGTGCTATCAGCCTACTATCTTTATAAAACCAAGCAATGGGAAAAGCTAAAATACATTGAATTATGAAAAGAAAGATACATAAAATCCAATTGAGCCAATAGGCTGTGTCGCAGAAAACTTTTAAATCCTCTTCCCTCGCTTGTACTATTTTTCCGCCAATCCCCGATCTCAGAGTTAAAACACTAGCGAATTCATTGAGAGTTATAACGACTGCTGCCAATCCGTAGTCTTGAGAACTTAAGTTGCGAGCCAGTATCACTGTTGTTCCCAAACGAAAAATACGATTGACTAATTCTGCACCACCAAGCCAGCCAATATTACGAAGAAATTGATTTGATAATTTCTGGTTGATTATTTTTATGAAATTAATCACTAGATTTTCTCCCATAAAAATATGATGTGGTTATGTTTTCTCTTTGAACAGATATCAAACTTGGTTGTCTCTCTTTGAATGCAATGCCTATAACAATCAATCCGGGCCAGCAAAGGTAAGCCAAAACATCGATTTGCTCGCCAAACGAAAAGAAGAACAATGTTAACAAAATACTGAGGGATACTTTTGCTGTGGTGCTTTCTCGTGCCTTGATAACTAGGTCTACAAAACTCCATAACATGGGTACTATCAAGGCAATGAGACCAACCATTCCCTTCACAAATAACAGACCGAACCAAGTATGATGAGAACCAATAGGCATCTTTGCTACTGCTAACGGTCCTGGTTCTTGAATTCCATGACCCCATAGAGGTGCTTCTTCCCAACGTTCGAGTACGATTTCAGCTAATGCGGCTCGGACTTCTGAAGAACTAGCTCGTGAATTGTAAAATAAATCTGCCAAATCTCTAGCAGCATTGACAAGTGGCGTACTGAAAATACCTGACAAAGCACTCATGACTCCTGCTGCAATTTGAGTGCTAGGTCGAGTCAAGTTATTCAACAACCATGTAATTATCAAAACTAGTGGCAGAGAAATCAAAGCCAAGCGTGAAACGGATACAACGTTCATGGCGATCGCACCCACTACACCAATGTATCGCCACACTTTTTTTGGTTCTTGCAGTGCTAGGAAAAAGTAGATATTGCTGACTAAACCTAGAGCAGGAGCCCAAGGAGCGAATAGAGCTAAACGGGGACTCTTGGATTCAACATCGATAATGTAGAGACTTACCTTATAAAAAATTGGACCATTCTGGATAAGCCTTTCTATTGGAGACGTATATAGATCGCTAGGTATATTGACTTGAGAAGCAACGTAAGCAATTGGGATGACTATCAAACTTTGCAAGCATAATATGCAAACTGCTCTGTAAATTATGTTTGGTCTAATATTTAAGCAACCACTTAAAAGGAAGAGTGCCAGTACTGCAGAGCTTGTCAGCCAGCCCACCACACCTCTAATTAGGTCATTGTTGCCTAGATTATAGTCCTTTATACCCAGATAAGTAGCAACTAGAGTCAGGAGCATACACATACACCATATCCAAGTAACTTTGGGTATATATATTTCCTGCTTGGGTTGCTTGTAAATTCGCCAACACAAACAGACAAACAGAATCCATGCTAACAATGAGTACACGGGTAACAAAATACCCAGAGCATAAATTGCGTAAGCTCCTATGATGAAATACCAGATTAAACTTTCTTCAAAATTTTGAGGTTTCATACTTTAATTCATAGCATCCGAGCGTTTCAAGGATTTGCTATTTTCTTCCTTAAAAGTATGTTGTTGCGACACACGAACCATCCCACCTGTTAAAAGCACCGAACCTAACAATGCACCTAGAACAACAAATTCTTTTTTGGGTGCAGTAGGGTTTTCTGGTAAACTCGGCTTTGACATAACTTGAATTTGAGGATAAGAAGCAGAAACCCTTGCTTTTGTTAAATCCAATCGTGCGATCGTTGATGAAAAGACTGCTTCATAAACTTGAACGTCTCGCTTCAAATCTTCTATCACTGATTGTCGTTGTGATAGCATTTTCAGCCTTGCTTCTAGAGCAGTAATTTCTTTGTCTAATGTTTTGACTTGTGCTTGTAAACCCCGAGTCTCTACACTCGCTGTCACAAGTTTTTCTGACAAATCCGTCCGCTTTGCTCCACTGGCATCAGTATTGCCAAAATTGATTTTATTGATAGCTGCCATACTAACTGGACGCTTTAAAAGTAACCTGGCTCTACTTATCAGAGATGTTTCAGCCGATCTTAACTCTGCTTTTTGCGTAACCACTATCGGATGATTGAACAAAAACTTGGCGCTCAAAGTAATCAACTGACTTTTTGCTTCGTTATAACTCTGCAAATATTTTTGAAATAGTGTATCTCCTTGAAGAATAAATGCATATGATGCTTCTTGAGAAGATAAACCCAGATTAGCTGATAACTCTACTAAACCAGCTTGAGATTCTTGTTCTTGAGCGATTAATTCAGCCCGTTGTCTCCGCAGTGTTTCAATATTAATTGCTAGATTACTCAGCTGCTCGTCTGAACTCAAACCTGAAGCAACCTTGTACATAGAAAGCCTCTCTTGAGAAGCTTTCAGTTTTTCTCTTAATTCATCAATTCCTGTTTGTAAAAGACGGTTTTGTTGAGAAATTTCTTCTTGTCTTAACTGATTAAGCTTTGTTTCCAAAGCATTATACAGAGCTGTAGATTTTTGCTGAGCTTCTTGTGGTGTAGACCCTTTAAGCTCAAATTCTATAAACGTTGTATTGTTGACTATCTTAATTCTAGGTTTGCCATATTTCTTTAATGGCATATTCGCATCTCGAGCTGCTAATTTCAATACCTCTTCGCTATTGGCAACAGCTTTATAATTTTCTCTAGGATCGAAGGTCGTTCCAGAGTAAGCAGAGCTATCTTGAGATGTAGCTTGACCAATATTAGGCAGGTTAATATTAGCATTCGTGTTTGAGATGGGGATATTGATAGACCAATCGCTGACATAAGTTTTTTTTGCTGTTATTAAATAAAATAGAGCGGCTCCCCACACAACTCCATTAACAGCAACAATCATCAACAAGGAATTCGTCCTGATTTTATTTAGATTGCGCGATCGCGTTTGGATATCTGAAGAATTTGAGTATCCCGCGCCTACTATGTTTTCAGGATTTTTAAACCAAAGAAATGGATTCATATACAATAGTGCTACCTAATTGCAAAGCCTACAAAAGGTTATGCTTATCTCATCCAATCCGCCATTTACCGACTGTTTTACAATCTTCCATCGGGGGCGGTTTGTTGCAAAGCTTGTCATTCAATAAAGTTTTAGAGCTTGGGTTTTATGTCGGCGATTGCACACTGCATATACTTCTTGTTGATTTTAACTTTGTGCCAAACGACGAATCTACCCCCGACTGTAGCCTGTTCTCTCCATCACTTTCTTGCCATTTTCTTTCCCTGGGCTAATGGCCAAATTCTTTGATGGTGGGGGCTTTCAACTACTTCCAAATACTGACGAGCAAGTTGTTCGAGTTCTTTAAACCTCACGCGAGGTTGAATTGTTATACGTTTTAGCATTAGCATCATAAACTGGTAAACACACACTTAGTTTAATAAGCACCATTCAACCGGACTTAACATGACACCCTGTGTTTTAAGGTGACGACTCTTATTAAGACATTGAGCGCTTAATATCTTACTATTATCAGGTCGTTTAGTTCACTACGTCTGCATGCAAAGTGCGTAGTGATATCACCTTTCTATGTTTTAGCCGTCTACTTACCTCCAAATAGGAGACAAGTTTTGACGTCTTCTCTCAAAGAATTACAATATCATATCATGAATAACAAACTATTTAAGTTGCCGTATATTTTTAAGTAAAATAACTAATTTTTTATTCTTTAAAGAAAGAAAAACACAAGGGTTTTGGTATTATTTTTTAGATAAAACTCATGCCAAAAAATACTTATTCTTTGATGATTCTTCTTATTTAATGGAGTTCAGTTCGCACAATTTTTACTTTTTTTGTTCTCCTTATATGCTTATACTAATTCAAAGATGAGAAATATTATCTTATGATAATATTGATAATCAATGTGGCTCGGATAAGCGGAAATTAAAACCCCGGTTTCTCAAAGAAACCGGGGTTCTGACACCTCAACGATCGTATCCCTTGCGGTATTGGATTGAGAATACCTTGCTAACTTGAATCTCATTAACAGAAACCAGACTTCTTGAAGAAGTCTGGTTTCTGGCAGTTTATTAAAACTTATTACGATTTAGGTTTGAAAGTGGAAGCAACGTGCAATTCTTTAAGCTGCTTTGCATCTACTGTCGAAGGTGCATCTGTTAACAAGCAACTTGCTTGTTGAGTCTTTGGAAAAGCAATCACATCTCGAATGGATTCTTCTTTAGAAAGTAACATTACCAAGCGGTCTAAACCATAAGCAATCCCACCATGAGGTGGAGTTCCGTACTCAAAAGCATCCAACAGGAAGCCAAATTTATTATGTGCTTCTTCTGGAGAAAGCCCAATTGCCTCAAAAACCTGCTCCTGAACTTCACGCTGATAGATCCGCAAGCTACCGCCACCAACTTCAAAGCCATTAAACACCAAATCGTATGCTTCTGCTCGTGCAGTTTTGAGATCGCTGAGATCGTTTGGATGTGGTGCAGTAAATGGGTGATGTAATGCTTCTAGACGTTTTTCGTCAGCATTCCATTCAAACATGGGGAATTCTGTAATCCAAAGTAAGTTAACTTTCTCTGGATCTATCAGTCCAAATTCTTTAGCAACAACTTGTCTCAATCTATCTAAGGTTTTATTGACAGTAGCAGTGTCACCTGCACCAAATAACAACAAATGACCGGGTTTTGCATTTGTACAACGTAAAATTTCCTGTTTTTGTTCTTCTGTCAGGTTAGTTTTGATGGCGTTAATTGTGTCGATATCACCATCTTCTCTAACTCGAATATAAGCTAAACCTTGAGCGCCTGCATCAGCTGCTTCCTTAAAGACATCACCGCCCGGTTTAATCCGCACGTTCGAGATAGCATCCCCGTTAGGAATAGGCAGAATTTTGACGACTCCACCATTCGCTACAGCCTCCTTAAAAACTTTAAAACTACAGTCTTTCAAAATAGCAGAGACATTGACAAGTTCTAAACCATAGCGCGTATCTGGTTTATCACTACCGTAGCGTTCTTGCGCCTCTGCATAAGTCAGACGTGGAAAGGGGCGTTGTAACTCCAAGTTTTTAACTGTTTTGAAGATGTGACAAACCAACTTTTCGTTGAGTTCGATAATTTCCTCATGGGACATAAAGCTCATCTCCATGTCCAGCTGAGTAAATTCCGGTTGTCTGTCAGCACGTAAGTCTTCATCTCGGAAACAACGAGCAATCTGATAGTATCTGTCAAATCCAGATACCATTAATAATTGTTTAAAAAGTTGGGGTGATTGTGGCAAAGCAAACCATTCACCGGGGTTAGCCCGACTGGGTACAAGATAATCCCGCGCACCTTCAGGTGTAGAACGAGTCAGTATAGGAGTTTCGATTTCTACAAAACCTTCCACATCTTCCAAGTAACGACGAATGGCTTTCACAATTTGATGCCGCAATTGTAAGTTATTTGCCATGCGATCGCGTCGCAAATCCAAGTAGCGATACTTCAGCCTGAGTTCTTCCCGCACTGGATCTGTATCTGCGGTGGACACTTGAAATGGAAGCTGTTTGCGGACAGGATTGAGCAGTTTAATATTGTCGGCATAAATTTCAACTTCGCCTGTGGGTATGCGAGAATTTAGAGATTCTTCGGGACGTTGCGTCACCCTACCTGTAATTTCAACAACATACTCATTTCTAAGAGCATTCGCGTCTTCGTAGGAATCAGGAGTGCGCTGAGGATCGCTCACAATTTGAACTGTACCACTGCGATCGCGTAAATCTATAAATATCACGCCCCCGTGATCGCGGCGACGGTCCACCCATCCGTACAAGGTAACAGTTTCTCCAATATGTTCTTTTCGGAGTTCGCCGCAATAGTAAGTTCGCATAATGAATTCTTGTCTACAGAGCTAAAGAGTGAAAATTAATGTTAAAGCTTTTCCATTATCTAGCATCTATAGCAATTCTAGTAATTCCACGTTAAGAAAAATCACGCAAAGACTGCTTAGCCTCTTCGCTTAGCACCTTTGCGTGAAGATCTAAAATCATTTAAGAACGAGGGCGAGGAGCATTAAAAGCATCCCATGCAGCTTTTGTAGCGTCTTGGAAGCGATCGCCGAGTTCGGCAAACTGTTTCCAAAACTCATGCCAGTTTTTCTCAGCGTCCTGCTGAAGTATTGTAAATGCGTTTTCTATGCGATCTCGCTCTATGAGTTTTTCACCTTCAATTGCTTCTCGTGCGCGACGTACTGCATCCAAAAAAGTTTCCCTAGTCAGAGTCCCTGCAGACTCTGCTTCTGCTTGGGCGCGTCTTCTGAGGGCTTCAATCAGTGCTTTGGTTTCGTGCTTAATTTCATCGGTTTCGCCAGCCATCTCGGTTTCTACCATTTCATTGGTTTGAGGGCTAACTTCTACTACAACTACGTTTTCCTCACCGTTTGCATTGTATGTCATTGGTTTGCCTCCTTTATAAAGCCAATAAAACAGCAGTTTTTGATTGATTTCTCATGTTTTGGCCTCCTTATAATGCTGCACTTTCAAGTACAACGCTTGCTAGTAAAAGCATTACTTAAACCACATTTTAATTTTATCAACCCAAACACATATTCTGGAGGTAGAAATTTACTCCTGTTAAGTACGGTTTTCTCACTGAGAGTGCTCAATCAGTAAGCAAGATGAATTTTTAAGTATAAAAAGTGCGTAATGCACGCATAAAATCTAGGTCATTTTAGAGCCTCGTTAGGCAAAAGTGTTTTTTGCCCAGGCTCAACGGAAGAGCGAGCGCTCCACACTATCAAAATTTTTTGTTCATCATGAGAAAACTCTCATGATTTTTTCATTAATGTTTCATACAACACCTAAATTATGATTACTATGCAGACAAACATCAATTAAGTAGTAAGACAAAATTAACAGCACAAAGTTCGACCTAAAACGTTGTCCAATATAGAATCGAATGTGTAATTATTTATGTCTGATTACTTATCCCCCATATTCCTCATACCGTAATGCAGTTATCAGGTGTTGGGGTTTTTTTTGTACATCTGGCAGTGCAGAGGGGGGAGCACCTGCCTCAGATGCTTCGGCAAGGGGGCGATCGACTGACTGAGTCGTCACTCAGAAGCACAGCACACTATGCATTCTACCTTTTATGTAAACTCACATGAAAAACCAACTTAAGCATAAATACTCTATTACGCAGGAATTATTAAAGACAGTTGCTATTGTTGCGGTAGTGGCAATTGCGATCGCAGTCAATTTCAGACAATACCAATTTAGATTCACAAACCAGCGAGGAGAAATAGGGGAGCAAGTCAAGCAACAAAAAGAGTACAGTCTTAGAGAGCCAGTCCAGTAGTCAAAAAAATGCTAGTGATTTTGCACTATTATAGTGTGGCTTTCGGTGCTAGTGATTTTGTCCTCTATAGTGTGGCTTCCAGTGCTAGCGATTTTGTCCTCTATAGCGTGCTACCATCTCTTGGCTTGGGCGCATAAGTGTTTTGAACTCAAGTTCCATTCACAGGTTGAGGCAATATAGCTTCAATAAATAAGCCTTTACAAACCCGCTTTTTTAAAGAGAGCGGGTTTCGTCTGGAGCAATTTTATATAAATCATTAACTCATGGCCAATCAGCGATCGCATAAATTGAATGAATGTGTTTTTCACGTATCAGATGGAAATATTTTTGAGACATAAATGTTTTCATTATCTACCTGAAAAGTAGTTTTTTTAGTTAACATTTATTGATAAAAATTGATTTTTACTTGATTGTTTACTTATAACTAAATAATTAACTAGACTACCAGTGTAAAAGCTAAAGGTTTTCACTAATCTTTATTTTTTAAAATGGGCTTTATTGCCCTGGTAATATACGCCGCCATGGAAAGAATCGAGTTACAGCAAGGTCAAAGGTTAAAGAACTATCTTTGAAGACTCATGTCCGCAAATGCAGATAAAGTAAGTTTGAAAACAACCATCATACTGTTAAAAAATTAATTTATTTTTTTCAAAATTTTTCTGCAAATTATTCGCTAAAAGTGACCAATAACCTATAAACTGAAAAAATATCTTTAGAACATACCTGTCCCCCATATACCTCCATGCTGTAATGCAGTTGTGAGGACTATGGGGATTTCGTTTTGCATTCATTTTCGCTTAGGCTTGTGACATATTCCAACCTTGACTTTTCAGCGTAGGCTTCAAACTTGTCAGGCGTGAGGTGCGATCGGACTGCCGAATGAGTAATTATGCTTGAACAATGTCGCATTCTTTTTTCAAATCGGTGTAAGATAGATGATGTATTTTTAATCTCGTGCTAATTTTAGAGATAAGGTGTGTAAGCAACCTCCAAATTAAATTCGGAAGCTTCAGCTAGACCTTGATGAGGTTTGGTTTGCAGTTACAGCCTTAAATAACAACTTGGAGAGGTGGCAGAGCGGTTTATTGCGGCGCACTCGAAATGCGTTTTAGGGTAACCTAACGGAGGTTCAAATCCTCTCCTCTCCGTTCTCTTGACTGTACACAGTTTGCTAACCGCTTCTCCCTCGGGGAGAAGGTTTGGGGATGAGGGCAAGAATTAGAAACTTAGAAAAATTCAACTGCAAGCAGCAAAAACAAAAAGAACTCGTGAGTCTTCTCAAGAAAAGTTGAATTAACACTCATAAAGCTGATTTTTGAGATATACTAGCGCCATATTTTGAGGAGTGCAACTATGGTAAGCCAGCGCTTGGGCAAACTGTGGTCTTTTGGCTTTATCAGTTTGTGTTTCTGCTTGGGTATTGGTATAGGATTATTTATTCGCTTTGGACAACTACAGCGATCGCAAGCTGCAACGACATCCACAAATACATTGCCAGTCCCTTTCTCCGTGCCAGAGTTCCCAACATCAGATACTATCACCATCCAAGCCGTTGGAGACATTATTCCCGGAACCAATTATCCTAACTACAGGTTACCAAGCGATCGCAATCAACTGTTACCAAAGTCAGTGCGAGCATATTTGCAAAGGGCAGATATTTTATTTGGTAACTTTGAAACTAGCTTAACCAACCACCCCTACAGCGCCAAAGATATCAGCCGGGGACAAGTTTTTGCCTTTCGTTCCCCACCCTCCTACGCTCAACTATTTGCTGATGTTGGATTTGATGTCATGAATATAGCCAACAATCATGCGCGAGATTTTGGTTTAATAGGGTTCCGAGACACAGCTAAACATCTTAAAGCTGTTGGCATAGACACATTAGGGCATAAAAATCAAATTCTTGTATTAGAACTTGATAATCTTCGAGTTGCGATGATTGGATTTGCTCCCTACGAACATTACAATTCTATTCACGACATAGACACAGCCAAAGCACTCGTAGAAGAAGCCAAAAGAAACGCTAGCATAGTGATTGTATCAATGCACGCAGGAGCAGAGGGAACAAGTGCATTACACGTCAAAAACAAAACCGAGTATTTCTACGGCGAGAATCGAGGAAATTCCATCCGTTTTGCGCGGACAATGATTGATGCAGGAGCAGATTTAGTCCTCGGACACGGTCCTCATGTTCCGCGAGCAATGGAAATTTATAATGATAAACTCATCGCCTACTCCTTAGGAAATTTTTTGGGATATCGAACGCTATCCACAGTCGCCCAAACAGGGTACTCAATGATTTTAGAAGTCAAGCTCAACTCTCAAGGAGATTTGGTAGGAAGTAAGATTATCCCCATTCGTTTAGATCGGCAAGGAATTCCTCGTATCGATCAACGCTTCCGTACTGTAGGGCTTTTACGTCATTTAATTAGTCAAGATTTTCCCAACCAACAAGTCAAGATTAATAAGAAAGGCGAAATTGTCGTGAAAGATAGCAGTTTAGTAGCAGAGAAAGAATAATACCATTTTGGATTTTAGATTTTGGATTTTGGATTAAGAAAGCTTTGCTTGGGCGAGATAAAGCCCAACTACTGTCACATTGTTTTTAAAATTGGTATAAGAAATTGGTTGGGTATCAGACGGGCGAGGACGCCCATCCCACAAGATTTGAACTGTTCTCAGTTTGTACCTCACTCAATTGAAATCTGCTATATGTCAGAACGATAAATCCAAAATCCAAAATCCGTGCATAGCTTTATGTTCTTTGTAAAACCTCTTGATTTAACACCTGATTCAGCTTTCCACTGCGAAAACCTTCCAAATCAAGAGTGACGTATATAAAGCCAAATTCCTGAAAAGTAGAAACCAGTGACTGCAAATCTGTCTTCACGACAAATTCTTTAATTTCTTCTGGTGGCAATTCTATCCGTGCTGTGTCCCCTTCAGAACGAACTCGCAGGCTGTTGTAACCTAGCTTTCTTAAATATATTTCTGCCCTCCCTACTCTTTGCAGCTTGGCTACAGTTATCTCTTCCCCGTAAGGAAAGCGAGAACTAAGACAAGGTTGTGCGGGTTTATCCCACCAAGGTAAACCAAGTTCTTGGGAAAGTTGCCGCACTTGGGATTTCGTAATACCAACTTCTGCTAATGGAGAACGTGCGCCTCTTTCCTTTGCAGCCTGAATTCCCGGACGGTAATCACGTAAATCATCGGCATTTACTCCATCCACCACATAAGGATATCCTAATGCAGTCGCAAGAGGCTTGAGCGTATCATGCAGTTCGCTCTTACAAAAATAGCATCGGTTGACGGGGTTAGAAGTGTAATTGGGGTTTTCCATTTCGTATGTTTGAACAATTTTATGAGAAATCCCAATAGTTGCCGCTTGAATTTTAGCGTCTTCCAACTCCTCTGGTAGCAGCGAAGGCGAAACTGCTGTGACTGCTAAAGCACGTTTACCCAAAACATCACAAGCAACCTTAGCTACCAAAGTACTATCAACGCCCCCAGAGTAGGCAATCAATGCCTTTTCCATCTCTAGAAATATGCTTTTTAGTGTCTGAAGTTTTTCTGCAAGCATTTATTCAATCTCCCCCAAAGTAGCACCCCATCAATCTCATTGTAGAAGGGGATGAAGGGAATGAGAGGTTGCCAGACCCCCGACTTCTCAAAGAAGTCGGGGGTCTAGACCAACTTCAGCTCTCAAAATTAATGTGGCAGAGCACTGCTTTTACATAAATCAGGTAATATTCTCTAAATAACACCGAATAAGTAGTTGGAGGAGTTCGTGACAAAATTATGAATTTACAATTTGCCCAATTGATTGTTAACGGTATTGCTGTGGGAAGTATTATTGCTTTAGCAGCAGTTGGACTAACGCTGACTCTTGGAATTTTACGGTTATCTAACTTTGCTCACGGTGATTTTTTGACTTTAGGCGCTTACTTAACATTCGTACTGAATACAGTATTTAAGATAAATATTTGGTTATCTATGGTAATAGCGGCTGTCGGCACAGTTGCTGCAATGCTTTTATCGGAAAAGTTGCTGTGGTCAAGAATGCGCTCTATCCGTGCCACTTCTACAACATTCATTATTATCTCCATTGGGTTAGCGTTATTTATCCGCAATGGTATTATCTTTATCTGGGGTGGAAGTAACAAAAATTACGATTTGCCTATTAGTTCTGCTATAGATATTGCTGGTTTAAAAATACCTCCCAATCAACTGTTGGTTTTTGTTTTGGCTATGGTGGTTATTTTCGTATTGCACTACGTTTTACAAAATACCAAAATTGGTAAAGCAATGCGAGCAGTTGCTGATGATTTGGACTTAGCTAGGGTTTCTGGTATTAATGTTGACCAGGTTATCCTATGGACTTGGACGATCGCTGGTAGTGTGACATCTCTCGGCGGCAGTATGTACGGCTTAATCACAGCCGTGCGTCCAAATATGGGATGGTTCTTAATTTTACCGTTATTTGCATCAGTGATTCTAGGAGGTATTGGCAATCCTTATGGTGCGATCGCAGCTGCTTTTATCATCGGTATTGCCCAAGAAGTGAGTACGCCTTTACTAGGTTCTCAGTACAAACAAGGTGTAGCATTATTCATCATGATTTTGGTGCTGCTCGTTCGTCCCAAAGGGTTATTCAAAGGCACCATATGAAAGGGATTGGGGACTGAGGATTAGGAAATCAATACCCAATCTCCAATCTCCAATTCCTTTTCATCTACATTAATGTCTTACACTAGAATCTGAAAATAATAGGCAGCAACAAGGAAGTTAATTGCCAACAGCAGTACCGCCCAACCTGTACGGAAGGGATAAGGTGCTTTGGCTTCGTTTTTTATAACGTCTACGCCTACTTTTTTCTTAGCTTCAGTAGCCATCGCATTCTCTCCTAATTTAAAGACTTATTAACAGATACCAAATATCTGTCATATTTAGCAAAATTCGTTAGAAATATTTGTGCCACAATCGGAGCTTAAGATCGGTACTTGTTGCGTATGACACTTCAAGTATTGTCACTTCTACCGGAAATTACTCTCCCCCGATCCGGAGATCTGTTGGGTATAGTGGGAGAATTCTTGACGCCCAAGGGCGCAACTACCATATAAACCTAAAGTTTCTATTAGAGCAAACAGTCGTGACCAGTAACAAAATTTTAGTTATCGATGACACTACAGTTGTCAGGGTAAAAGTACGAGAAATGTTACCACCAGGGAACTTCCAAGTTTTGGAAGCAAAAGATGGTGTAGAGGGATTAAATTTAATTCGTCAGGAAAAACTGAGCCTGATTATGCTAGATTTCCTACTACCCAAAAAAACTGGATGGGAAGTGTTTCAAGAGATCCAAGCCCATAGTGACTTAAGAAAGATTCCTTTAGTCATTATGTCTGGTCGTAAGGAAGAGGTTACGGAGAAAATTCCAGAACCCTTTGAATATTTTGAGTTTCTGGGAAAACCTTTTGACCAAAAGCAACTGATTGGCGCAATTAAGTCCGCCATGACCAAGGCTAAACAGCCACGTCCTGAACCCACTCAGGTAGCAGTAGCCGCAACTTCCAATGGAGTCGCTGTAACTTCTAATGGAGTAGCCGCAACTTCCAATGTAACCAATGGAGTGGCAGTTACCTCCACTGAGTCCGGGTCTTCGGCTGCTGAAATCCAAGCATTGAATGAAAAAATTGCCAAAATGCAGACAGAAATTGATGCTTTGAAAAAACAACTCAATCAGGTTGTAACTTTTATTAAACAAAAAGTTAAATAACAAAAAAGTATCGCGATAATATTTCTCCAACGCTGTACTCAACATAAGGTACGGCGTTTGGATTTTTCATATCATCTCTGACTGAATCATTAAAACTTCACGCAAAGTCGCACTCGTCGCCAAGAAAGACGCAGGATTTTTATAACTTTATTTTGCTAAAAAATGATACAACCTCTATGTCTTTGGGAATACTCAAGAAAGGATATATTATTGCAAGCATTGGTTTAAATGTTTGTACTATCAAATACAGTTGTTGCTGTTCCTGGTTATCGCATCACTCAACAAATTTACTCTGGAAGTAAAACCCTAGTCTATCGAGGTGTTCGAGAACAAGATCGACAACCAATCGTGATTAAATTAATGCGGACTGAGTACCCAACTTTGCTTGAAATTGCTCAGTTCCGCAATCAGTTGGTTCTCTTTCTTGATGATTTACAATGGGCTGATGCTGCGTCCTTAAAATGATAGAAAGACTGTGGTCTGGGGAATACTAAACTACAAATATATTATCCAGAGCTTAATGTAAATGTTGATACACCTAGAGCCAATTTTTGCTATTCCTGGCTATTGCATAACTCAACAAATTTACTCGGGAAGCAAAACCCTGGTTTATCAAGGTATTCGAGAAAAAGACCAACAATCGGTTATCTTAAAGCTGATGCGGAATGAATACCCAACCTTTCATGAAATTGCTCAGTTTCGCAAACAGTATGCGATCGCAAAAAACCTCAACATTACAGGTATTGTCAAACCGTATAGCTTGGAAAGCTATCGTAACAGTTATGTTTTGATCCTGGAAGACTTTGGCGGTCGTTCCTTAAAAGATTACATCAGTAGTGTAGAGACTACGCATACAGCATTTCTACAACAATTTTTTGACATAGCCATTCAGATTGCCTCTACCCTTCATGAATTACACGCTCATCGCATCATTCATAAGGATATGAAACCTGCCAATATTCTCATTAATCCCACAACATCTGAAGTTAAACTGACAGACTTTAGTATTGCTAGTCTCTTACCGAAAGAAATTCAACAACTGACAAATCCCAACTTTTTAGAAGGTACTCTCGCGTATATTTCCCCCGAACAAACAGGAAGAATGAACCGAGGGATTGATTATCGTAGCGATTTTTATTCTCTTGGCGTCACATTTTTTGAACTCCTGACGGGACAGTTACCCTTCACAACAAAAGATCCCATGGAGTTGGTGCATTGCCATATTGCAAAACTTCCACCTCAGGCTAATTCTCTGAATTCTGATCTTCCCTTAATTGTATCAAATATCATCAGCAAGCTTATGGCAAAAAATGCTGAAGATCGCTATCACAGTGCTTTCGGGCTAAAACACGATTTAGAGAGATGCAGGCAGCAGTGGCAAGAAACTGGAAACATCATATCATTTCAGTTGGGAGAACAGGATGTTTCAGATCGTTTTTTGATTCCTGAAAAACTCTATGGTCGTCAACAGGAAGTAGAAACTTTACTCGCGGCTTTTGAGCGAGTCACAGGTGGTACATCTGAAATAGTGTTGGTTGCAGGTCCTTCTGGTATTGGTAAGACGGCTGTTGTCAACGAAGTTCACAAACCAATTGTTCGTCAGCGCAGCTACTTTATTAAAGGTAAGTTTGACCAATTTCAACGCGATATTCCTTTATCAGGATTTTTACAAGCTTTTCAAGATTTAATTAGACAGTTGTTAAGTGAACCTGATGCCGTTCTTCAACAGTGGAAATCTAAAATTTTGTCAGTTTTAGGCGAACACGCTCAAGCAATTGTTGATGTTATTCCCCAACTCGAAGTCATCCTTGGACCTCAACCACCAGTGATTGAACTTTCTGGAACTGCTGCTCAAAATCGGTTTGATTTATTATTTCAGAGGTTTATTAAAGTCTTTACCACAAAAGAACATCCTTTGGTTATCTTTCTGGATGACTTACAATGGGCAGATACAACTTCTTTAAAAGTTATTCAATTATTGAGCAGTAAAAATACTTCTTTGGAAGAGCGGTCTAACTACTTTGGAAATCAAGACAAGCAAACTATAGCTGAGGGAGCTTTTTTATTTATAGGTGCATATCGAGATGATGAAGTTTCTCAAATGCATCCTCTATATATTACTATAAATGAACTAGATAAATCAGGAATTTTAATAAATAAAATTCATTTAAAAGAATTAAGTTATAAAAGTTTAATTAATTTAATTCATGATGCGCTTAATTGCCAAGAATTTACAGATCTTCCTCTAACGAAAATTGTTTTTAATAAAACAAAAGGTAATCCATTTTTTACCCATCAATTTCTTAAATACTTACATAATAAAGACATCTTAAAATTTGAGCATTCTCATCGGTTTTGGCAGTACAATATTAACGAAATTAAAGCCATAGCTTTCACAGATGATGTTGTAGAATTTATGGCGCTTCAACTAGAGAAGTTGCCAAGCCAAACTCAAACAGTCTTAAAACTGGCTGCATGCATAGGTAATGAATTTGATTTAAGAACTCTTGCTATTATCTATGAAAAATCTGAAGTCGATACAGCAGTAGATTTATGGCAATCGTTACTTGAAGGTCTTGTGTTACCTGAAGCAGGTTATCAGTTATTTGTTGATGACAGCGAACTCTCATCAATTCCTAACGGGGAATTACAAAAGTATAAATTTGTACACGATCGGGTACAGCAAGCTGCCTATTCTCTCATTCCTAACGATCGCAAACAGTCCATTCACTTGAAAATTGGGCAATTGCTGCTTCGCAATCTTTCTGTTGAGGAAAGGAAAGAAAATATTTTTGTTTTAGTTAGCCAGTTAAATATAGCATCAAAACTACTTGTAAATCAAGGCGATCGCAATGAACTGGCACAAATGAATTTGATTGCTGGTCGCAAAGCTTTAGCATCAACAGCTTACATAGCTGCAGTTCAATATTTAACTACCAGTATTCAATTACTAGCAAGCGATACCTGGAAAACCAATTATGATTTTACTCTTGCTTTGCATGAAACAGCCGCAGAAGCAGCATACCTGAGTGGTAACTTTGAACTGGTAGAGCAATTGATAGAAGTGGTATTGGTACAAGCAAAAACACTATTAGATCGAGTCAAAGTTTATGAGATTAAGATTCAGGCTAATGGAGCACAGAATAAACCGCGACAAGCAATCGATGTTGCAGTGGGGTTTTTAAAACTTTTGGGTATTGAGTTTCCGGATCGCCCCAACCAAACAAATATTCACTTAGAAATGGCAGAACTTACATCAAATTTAGCTGGCAGACGTATTGAGGACTTAATCGATTACCCGGAGATGACCGAACCTCATTCACTAGCTGCTATGCGTATTCTATCTAATGTCGCTAGTTTTGCCTATCAAGCTGTACCTGAGTTGTTTCCTTTGCTCGTGTTTAAACAAATCAATCTCTCACTTAAGTATGGAACTTCTCCTTTGTCTGCCCTTGTCTATACTCGTTACGCAATAATACTCTGTGGAGTTGTGGGAGACATAGAGTTTGGCTACCGATTAGGCAAACTATCTTTAGATCTGTTGGCTAGATTCCAGGTTAAAGATACCATACCACAAGTTGTTATGGGATTTAATGGAACTATCAGACATTGGAAAGAGCATATTCGAGAAATATTGCCTTCTCTTTTAGAAGTTTATTCTATTAGTTTAGAAACAGGAAGTTTAGAATATGCAGCTTATGCTCTTTATTGTTACTCCTACTATGTATATTTCATGGGTGGGGAACTTTCACTGCTCAAGCAGCAAATAGAAAATCACAGCCATGCCATTGAGCAAACAAATCAAATCATGGTGTTAGGCTGGAATAATATCTACCTGCAAACTGTCTTAAATTTATTAAATAAGCGGGAAAATCAATTTGACTTAATAGGTGAGTATTATAATGAAAGAGAAATGATAACATATCATCAGCAAGCTAATGACAGTCTTGGGCTTGTACATTTGTATTTATGTAAGCTGCAACTGTGTTATTTACTAGCTGATTACAATAAGGCAGTTGAAAATGCTGTCAATCTAGAGAAGTATATAGACGTTGCAGTCGGGCATTTAGTTCTTGTTGAATTTCATTTCTACGATTCCCTGGTAAGTCTGGCAGTATATCCTAAAGCGAATAAATTAGAAAAAGCAAAACTTCTGGAAAAGGTAGCTATTAATCAAGAAAAAATTCAGAAATGGGCAACTCATGCCCCCATGAATTATTTGCATAAATTTTATTTGGTAGAAGCAGAGCGGTATAGGGTTATAGGTCAATATCTTGAAGCCATGAATAGTTACGAGCAAGCAATTACCCTTGCTCAAGACAATGAGTATGTACATGAAGCGGCTCTTGCGAACGAACTAACTGCTAAGTTTTATCTGGAGTGGGGCAAACTAAAAATTGCAAAAATTTACTTAATAGATGCTTATTATGGCTATATTCGTTGGGGAGCAAAAGCTAAAGTTGAGGATTTAGAAAAGCATTATGCTCAATTCCTTGCTCCAATTCTTCAACAAGGACAACTCAATACCGAACCAGGAACGAATAGCTCTATTGAGAGTAGCACATCCCGCTCCACCAGTAGCTCCAATCAAACTGTTCTTGGTTCAAATACCAGTATTTCCGATTCATTAGATTTGGCATCTGTTGTAAAAGCTTCTATTGCTCTGTCTGGAGAAATTGAACTCGAGCAGTTGCTATCTACTTTAATGGAAGTGGTGATGGAAAATGCAGGTGCTTCAAAGTGTGCTCTCATTTTAAGTGAAGGCTATAGCTGGGTACAGCTTGCGCTTCGCGATAAGCTGGGTAGAGCTTGCGCTAAGAGCGAACGCGTAGCAACGGACGTACATCTTACGGTTTCTGCAATCAGTTCAAATTCAACAAGTGCGCGGAGCGACACAGAGTTTCCCTCAATCTGTCTGGAATCAAGCAGTGACGTTCCCGTAACTTTAATTAACTACGTCAAGCGAACACAGGAAATCCTCGTCATTGATGATTTAAAAGCTAAACCAGTTTTAGGTACTGATAGCTACATCGTTCGCGAGCAGCCTAAAAGTCTCTTGTGTATGCCGATTATCAACCAAGGTAAATTACTTGGTATTCTTTACCTAGAAAATAATTTAACAGCAGAAGCATTTACACGCGCTCGCGTGGAACTTCTCAAACTCATCATTACTCAAGCAGCAATCTCTCTAGAAAATGCCATACTCTACCAGAATTTAGCACGAGCTAACGAGCGATTGGAAGAATACAACCGCACGTTAGAAGAAAAAGTGACCGAGAGAACACGGGAAATCAATGAAAAGAATCAGCATCTGAAGAGAGCTTTAAAAGAGTTACAAAACACCCAAACGCAATTAATCCAAAGTGAAAAAATGTCTTCCTTAGGGCAAATGGTAGCGGGAATTGCTCATGAAATCAATAATCCCATTAATTTTATTCATGGAAATATTAGTCACGCTGCAGAGTACGTGGAATCCTTATTAAATTTAATTACTATATATCAGCAAGAATTTTCAGAGTCCTCCTCTCTCGTTCGGGAAAAAGTGGTTGAAATTGATTTGGATTTCATAAAAGAAGATTTGCCCAAGCTTTTAGATTCCATGAAAGTAGGAACCCTACGTATTCGGAATATTGTTTTGGGCTTACGCAACTTCTCTCGTTTGGATGAAGCAGACATGAAACCTGTAGATGTTCATGAGGGAATCGATAACGCTTTGATGATTCTACACCATCGATTTAAGGTAAAAAGCACGCCAAGCGATACGGCTGAAGCCTGTAGGCAGTCGGCTTATCGCTCTGAGATAGAAGTTATTAAAGAATACAGTCAACTTCCGCTAGTTGAGTGCTATCCCAGTCAACTCAATCAAGTATTTGTGAATATTATTGCCAATGCAATTGATGCTTTACACGATTGCAGTGAAATTCAAGCTAAACGTTTGTGCGACGGCTACAAACCAACAATTCGCATTCGGACTGAACTAGCAAACAATAATCAGGTCTTGGTTCGGATTGCTGACAATGGTGCTGGGATACCTGAGGATGTACGTCAGAAAGTCTTCGATCCCTTTTTTACCACCAAGTCAGTCGGAAGTGGTACGGGGTTGGGATTATCAATTAGCTATCAGATTGTTGTGGATAAACACAGGGGTAGTTTAACTTACAATTCTGTTCTTGGCGAGGGAACAGAGTTTGTAGTCCAAATTCCGCTAAGACAAGTAGAGACGCTCCATGGCGCGTCTCTACATTAACTACGAGGCAAGGCGGCGAAACTTAACCCTAAGACCATCATAAGGGTATGGTGTGGGAAACTGAACGAAATTTAAATTTTGTCCCGGTTCCAGTTCCCACTTATACTCGCGTAGCAACATTGCTGCCAACAGTTTCATTTCCAACTTGGCAAACTCCTTACCGGGGCATTCTCGCAGCCCACCGCCAAAAGGTAAATAACCAAATGGTTTTGCTTTATCCTCAGCCCTTTCTGGTGCAAAACGTTGTGGGTCAAAACACTCCGGTTGTGTATAGACAGAAGTGTCTTGATGAGTTCTTTTAAACAAGTAGACTACAGTCCAATCTTGGGGAATGCGATAACCGTTGACTTCAAATTCCTTCGTGACTTTGCGGAAACCAAAAGCACCAGGGGGATTTACTCGCAAAACCTCTTTAAGAACTTGCTCCAGATAGTTCATCTGCTTTAGGCTTTCTACTGTTAGCGGTTCCTCCAACCCCAACTGTCGTTGTTCTGCACGGGCATTTGCGAAAACTTCCGGAGACTGTGCTAGAAACATACACATTGATGTCAGCGTTGATGCTGCTGTATCGTGACCCCCAAATAGAAACGATAAGACTTGTTCTTTGACTTCTTGCAAACTTAATTTATTCCCATTTTCGTCTTGCGCTTGCAACAGCATCCCCAAAAGATCTTGACCTGGATGAGATCGCGACTGACGCTCTCGGACAATTTCCTCAATGCGTATCAGTAGTTGCTTGCGAGTGTGTAATGCTCGACCGAACTTAGTCCAAGGTAAAGCTATTGGTATAGAGAATAGACCGTCTCCCCACTTCTCAAACAATTTACTGAAATGGTCATCGTTAGAAGTATCCAAACTTATGAGAAACTTGCAGGCAACATCAAGAGAGAATTTGCTCAGTTCTGGGAACCAGTTTAATGTACCCATGCGTTCCCATTTGTCTAAATAACTGCGGGAGATACTTTCTATGCTGGAAAAGGACTGTTCTATAATTTTTGGTTGGAAGACTTTATGAAAAATCTTGCGTCGATTTTGGTGCTCGTTACCTGTTTGGATAAGTAAAGACCCCGTCCCTAGCAACGCCTTAGTACACTCAGGCCATCTACTAGAAAGATGCATTTTTTCATGGGTAAACAATTGGCGATTGGCTTCTGCTCCAATCGCGATAACTGTAGGATATCCAAATAAGCTGGTTTTGAAAATCGCTCCGTATTGCTTCTGTCGCTTTTCAACGTAATGTGTATCGTACAGAAAGTTAAGCGTTTCACCAATTATAGGTAGACCAAAGCTACCAGGAGGTAAAGGTAGAGATTGTTGGCTAATAGTTAAGGTCATGTTACGTATCTTAGTATTTCACTGGTTCCAACATTTCTACACTTTGATAGCGATCGGTATAAGAATACCAGTCTAGATTGCCACGTATCCAAGCATGCATAATGGAGATATATTGTGCCAATTCCGTATCCAGTTCGTTTCCAAAAACGGGCATAGATGCTTCTAAGCTAACAAGAGACTCCATTTCTTTATCGTGCATGATAACAGCACGCTCGATTGAGGTTTCTAAAGAAAGCTGTTGTTGATAATGCAGTACTAAGACTATGTTATGTACATCACCACTAGCCATTTCTCTAGAGGCTGAAAAGACATCATTACACCAAGCAAGAACGTTAATTGTCATTAGCTTGAGCTTGTCTACAAAATAGTGATTTCGTAAAAAATTGCTCAGCATGAAGTTATTGCAAAATTCACTGACTGTTAGAAAAAGATTTCCCCCTACACTTGCTCGGCGTATCATCATATAAGTGTCAACGTCAGGCACAATATTTTGTGCGCGGACTGCTGCTTCTTCAACGCATCCTTGAAAGTATTCTTCAAAGTAAAGGAGGAAGTGACGAAACCATTCCTTGCTCGCTCTTTGAACCGTTCTCTGTCGCAGATCGTACAAGGCATGAGTTAGAGGTATATCATTGCTTGTAGGTTCTGCTCCATTTAAGATTTCCAAAAATCTTTTGTGATAAACCTTCAGGGCTTCAGGTTGTTTTTTCAACTCTGATAGATCGCATTGGTCGTCCCAAATAAACACCCAACTTAACCAATCATTTCCAATTTTCAATTCTTCCAACTCGCAGCTTGGATATGCACGTGCAGCTAATAAAAAGAATTTTGATTGAGAAAATCGACGGTAAGTTGATTCTTTAGCTAGTAAATTGAAGCGCAACACCCATTCTAAGGAATAATCGCCCATCACATCAACGTGTTGATTGATTTGAGATGGAAATGGACAGTGTAATTTAGGGAAAGTTAATTGAGCCATAAAACCTTTGATCAATTACAGAAATCTAGAACAAATTGACACGCTCTGAAATCAGTGGGTGTTATTATTCTTTTGAGTCGATACTTGCAAATTTGCTAAACTTTGCGGAGAAAGATAGAGCAAAGTTAAGTCCTTATCCATCAATGCAATAATTTGTTGAAATCTGATTTTTCCAAGATTTTCAATCTTTCATTTTTGAAAAAAAGGCTGAACTAGGACACTTTATACAGGCTTTAATTTTAAATTAAGCCTGCATTTTGTAGTGTTTCAGATAATTTCTATTTCTTCAAAAAATCTTTCTTATATAATCTTTGATTTTTTTTATATTTATTACATCCGCAACTTCCTATATTTATAAATTTAATGAATACTCAGTAAAACAGCGTATTTTCCCTTAGGTTATATAAAGAAATTATGAAGACAAAGCTTATTAATTGTGGAAATTACGTAAGTTTTCTGTTGTCAACTCTAAAACCGCACATTTATTTCAGGATTTTGTTAAATTTTTAGTTATTTTAATGAATTTTATATTAGTATATTTACTTAATTGTCATGAAGTCTTAATTTTTCTAAGCCTACAAAATATATAAGACCTATGCACTGTACAAATTGAGTATTATATGGATCGATGGATAATGGTCGTTTTAGACTTTAGGGGTGCAATGCCGCTGCGCCCCCATTGTTTCTAATCAGATAGTTAAGAAGAGCGAAAAGTGAGTCCCAAGTTTGCTCAAATCTCCGTCTATATGCGAGCGGAGAGTGGCTCAATTGCCAATACTGAAATTGTGCGATCGCTGGATTCGTCTGTTGCAGGTCTTTATTTGAAAAGAATATTATCCGAAGGAAGAAGTTTGAAGGAAGGACCGAAGTTGGAATTTCTATGCCGTTCGCGAAGCGTGCCGTATTCGGCATAGACGGCACGCTTCGCGAACAAACTTCTTTCTATAGGGGTTTAAAACCCCATCCCCTTAGGGTTGCCCGTTTTGAGTTGGGGTCAGAATCCACATATAAAAACAAAACTTCTTCCTTCTTTCTTCTTTCTTCTTCCTTCGTTCAATTGATTTTTGAAACATATGTAGGTGGGCAAATGCTACAAGATCCCCGACTTCTCAAAGAAGTCGGGGATCTTGATCTACTTAAGCGTCAACCAAATTACGGGTTAAGACTGACAGAATTTTCCTCTAACAAGGTAGGAACACTTTCCGCTTTAACCGTTGAATGTGTAATCGACTGCAAAATAGGAGTATTCGCTATCGAATTGTTAGCCAGCGTGAAGATGGGATTTGATAAAATCCCAATTACGGAAGTGGCAACTAATGTTACAATCAACCCTACCTGTATGGGTCTGTAACCGGGTAGATTCCAACGCACGTCTGGATAATTCTTAACTACGTCAGACATCTCATGAGGCTCCTTAACTACCATCATCCTGACAACACGGATATAATAGTAGATGGAAACCACAGTAGTGATTAAGCCAAGCAAGACTAAACCGTACTCTCCGGCTTGCCAACCAGCCCAGAACAGGTAGATTTTGCCGAAAAATCCGGCTAGTGGTGGAATACCACCTAATGAGAGTAAAGCAATACTCAATCCTAAAGTGAGGAGTGGGTCTTTCTGATACAAACCAGAGTATTCTGTGATTTGGTCTGTTCCTGTCCGTAAAGAGAATAGAATTACGCAGATGAAACCGCACAGATTCATGAACAGGTAAACAAACAGGTAAAAAATCATACTTGAATACCCTGCCTCAGTACCTGCTACCAAGCCAATCATGATAAATCCGGCTTGAGCAATGGAAGAATAAGCCAACATCCGTTTCATGCTGGTTTGAGCAAGGGCGACTACGTTACCCAAAATCATACTTAAAACGGCGAGGGCAGTGAAGACAAACTTCCACTCTTCAGCGACTAGGGGGAAGGCGGTTGTCAGCAGGCGGATAGCTAGGGCAAATCCAGCAGCTTTAGAACCAACGGATAAGAAAGCAATCACTGGAGTGGGTGCGCCTTCGTAAACGTCCGGTGTCCACTGATGAAAGGGGGCGGCAGAAATTTTGAAGCCAATTCCTGCAATTACAAACACCAAAGAAATGACTAAGCCCAGAGATTGACCGAAGCCAGATGTGGCAATTCCATTGGCGATCGCACTCAATTGTGTTTGTCCGCCGGATAAGCCATAAAGCAACGAAACCCCATACAAAAACACTGCTGTGCTTGAAGCGCCAATCAACAAGTATTTTAGTGCTGCTTCATTAGAACGGGGGTCGCGCTTTGTATAACCTGTGAGCAAGTAAGAGGAAATACTGAGGGTTTCTAGAGAGATGAAGATCATCACTAGCTCGCTAGCCCCTGATAAAAACATTCCTCCTAGGGTAGCGGTAAGCAAAATCGCTATAAACTCGGCTAAAGCAGTGCCGCTTTGTTCGACATAGCGAATCGACATCAAAATCGTCACGGCAGCAGACAAAGCGATGATACCGCGAAAGACGATGCTGAGGTCGTCACTATTAAAGGCACCAAGAAAGGAAATGGGATCTGTGTTATCCCATTGGAAATACAGGGCGACAATAGCAGTCAACAAACCCGCGATCGCTAGATACCCAATCCAGCGTGAGGATGTCCGCCCTACAATCAAGTCAACAATCAAAACCCCCAAGAGGGTAAGAATGACAATTCCCTCTGGCAATATGGTTCCAGCATTTAACTGGGAAGCAAGATTAGCAAAATCCATAAGCTATGTAGGTTTTGGTTATTAGGCGTTCAGATCCTACTGTTTCATTCTATTGAATCATTGCGATCGCTGCACCAACAGTTGTTAGCCTTTGTGAATTAAACGAGCGCTCCCCTTAAGTTAAATTATGTTTAAGTTTAAACAGGCAGATAAAATGTGCTATCTTTCTCGTACAATTTGTGCTTGTTCCTCTATGAGGCGATGCTGATGCCCGGTATCCGCTCTGGTGGTGCTAGAGTGAAATTGCTTTTATCCCTCAAAGTGGGGTACTAAATTTGAATAATGACAATAGGCTTAAGATAAAACCTTGAGGGGGATTTTGAAAATAGCACTCGTCAAAAACGCCGATTTTAAGTTAAAGATTAAAATAACTGGAAATTCCCACCCCTGATAAACCCGCCTCTCCCTTTGGGATAGGCTTTGCCAACAAGCAGGTCGGAAATTTCACCCCCAAAGACGGTTTGTGTAAGGATTAGATCGCATAATCCCAGAGCTAATGGTTGAACTAGACCGATACGCTCTTTATCATTTCTTTCAATTGATTATTTAGCCGAACAGCTATTATTTTTTTGTAATTTCCATGTCAACTCTCGTCATCGTCGAATCTCCGACCAAAGCTCGTACCATTCGCAACTACCTCCCAGCCGGTTACCGGGTAGAAGCGTCGATGGGACACGTGCGTGACCTACCCCAATCAGCTAGTGATATTCCCGCTAACGTCAAGGGAGAAGCATGGGCGCAACTTGGGGTAAATGTAGACGCCGACTTTGAGCCGCTCTATATTATCCCTAAAGATAAGAAGAAAGTTGTAACTCAACTGAAAGACGCTCTCAAAGAAGTAGATGAACTGATTCTGGCTACAGACGAAGACCGGGAAGGTGAAAGCATTAGTTGGCACTTATACCAGTTGCTCAAGCCAAAGGTTCCGACAAAGCGGATGGTGTTTCACGAGATTACTCAAGAAGCCATTAAAAAAGCTTTAAAAAACTGCCGCAATATTGATGAACAGCTAGTTCGCGCCCAAGAAACGCGGCGAATTTTGGACAGGTTGGTGGGTTATACCCTGTCTCCTTTGCTGTGGAAAAAAATTGCTTGGGGACTGTCAGCAGGACGCGTACAATCTGTAGCCGTGCGGCTTTTGGTTAAAAAAGAACGTCAGCGCCGTGCTTTCCGTCAAGGTTCCTACTGGGATTTGAAAGCCACGTTGATTCCGCCCGATTCAACCAAAGGAGCAGCATTTGCTTCTCAACTCATTACATTAAAAGGGATGAGGGTAGCCAATGGTAGTGACTTCGATGCGGCGACAGGAACCATTCCAAGTGATCGCAATGTCGTCCTGCTCAATCAAGACCAAGCCGAAGCCCTCAGAGAACAACTCTTAGGAAAAACCTGGAAAGTCATAGAGGTTGAAGAACGCCCCGTAACGCGCAAACCTTCGCCACCGTTCACCACTTCTACCCTACAGCAAGAAGCCAACCGCAAATACCGCATGGGAGCACGAGATACCATGCGGACTGCCCAAAGTTTGTACGAGCAGGGTTATATCACCTATATGCGTACAGACTCAGTACATTTGTCAGATCAAGCCATTGTTGCTGCTCGCGAGTGCGTGGAAAACCGTTACGGAAAGGAATACCTCAGCCCCCAACCACGACAGTACACGACCAAATCCAAAGGAGCACAAGAAGCGCACGAAGCCATTCGTCCCGCAGGTAGCACCTTCCGCACACCCCAAGAAACCGGTCTGGGCGGGCGGGAATTGCAGTTGTATGACTTGATTTGGAAGCGGACTGTTGCTTCCCAAATGGCAGACTCCCGCCAAACTCAAGTGAGCGTGCAGTTGCAAGTCGAAGATGCTGGTTTCCGTTCTTCTGGCAAACGCATTGATTTTCCAGGTTACCTCCGTGCTTACGTTGAAGGTTCTGACGATCCGGAAGCAGCTCTAGAAGATCAGGAAGTTATTTTACCGAATTTAAAAGTCGGAGATAGCCCCAACTGCCAAGAATTAGAAGCCGTTGGTCACGAAACTCAACCACCAGCTAGATATACTGAAGCAACCTTGGTAAAAACTTTGGAAAGTGAAGGTATCGGGCGTCCCAGTACTTATGCCAGCATTATTGGCACAATTATTGATAAAGGGTACGCTCAATTGATGAGTAATGCGCTTATCCCAACTTTCACAGCCTTCGCTGTCACTGAGTTGTTGGAAAAGTACTTCCCCGATGTCGTCGATCCAAGCTTTACTTCCAAAATGGAGCAAACATTGGATGACATCGCTACTGGTGAGGCGCTGTGGCTTCCTTACCTGCGAGCGTTCTACTCAGGAGACAAAGGCTTAGAAACCCAGGTTAAGGAAAAAGAAAACCAAATTGATGCCAGTTCAGCCCGGACAGTAGAACTGGAAAATTTAGATGTCAAAGTTCGGATCGGAAAGTACGGCGCTTATATAGAAAAAGAAAATGGAGAACAGGTTGTTACTGCCTCAATTCCCAAAGACCTCACTCCAGCCGACCTCGATCCGCAAAAAGTAGAAACAATCTTGCGACAAAAAATTGTCGGTCCGGACGAAATTGGAACTCATCCAGAAACAGGCGAACCCATTTACCTTAAAATTGGACCTTACGGACTTTACGTTCAGTTGGGCGACAAATCGGAAGAAAACCCCAAACCAAAACAAGCATCCTTGCCCAAAGGCGTTACATCCGAAAATATTACCCTGGAAATCGCAATTGGTTTATTGGCTCTACCTCGGAAATTAGGCCCTCATCCAGCAACTGGTGCTGAAATCCAAGCAAACCTGGGACGCTTTGGACCTTATGTTGTTCACAACCAAAGTGGAGAAAAGGAATATCGCTCCCTAAAATCTGGCGATGACATCTTGACAATAACACTAGAACGTGCATTGGAATTATTGTCGGAACCCAAAAAAGGGCGTAACTCCTCCAGTAGCAAATCTAAAGCAGCTGAAAAGGAATTAGGTCCTCACCCAGAGGATGGTGAACCAGTAAACATCTACAAAGGTCCCTACGGACCATATATTAAGCACGGTAAAACCAACGTGCGAATTCCAGATGAGCAATCGGTAGAAGATATGTCCCTAGCTTCCGCGTTAGAACTATTGGCAACCAAAGCCTCAACTGGAAAATCTGGAAAATCTACACGCAAAACAACGAGTAAATCAACAACCTCCAGTTCTAAATCTTCTACCAAGTCCTCAACCACAACGGGCAAAAAAACGAAAAAAGCTAGTTAGTGGTTAGTTGTTAGTTGTTAGTTGTTTTGAGTAAACTGTGCGGGTTGATGAAAATGAGCATTGGGCATTGGTTAACCACTAACCACTAACCACTAACCACTAACCACTAACCAATTTTTCTGATAAAATAGCAACACAGCCAAAAATTGGGACGTCGAGTACGTAAAATACAGGCTACATCCTATAGATGGCACATACCCAATTAGAAAGGTATGGGAGAAACCTATCTATCAGCCAAAAGTGCAAAGATACTGCAGTTTCTCCGTGTAATAATAAACATATTGAATGAGTAGCTTAGGAGCGTTCAGTTCAATGGATTATATAGAAAACCTGCTAGAAAAACTTAGGGAACTGGCACAAAAGTTGATAGAAGCCATTCTAGGACCAGCTTCAGAGCCAGAGCCGGAATTGATTCCAATTCCAGTAGAAGACCGCTCGCGCCGTAGATAAGAGTAACACAAGGTGCAAGGCTTGTCATCAGCGTCCCTAAGTATTCTAGTATTGCACGGACCTAACCTTAATCTCCTCGGACAGCGAGAGCCAGGAATTTATGGCTCGCTGACACTAGCCGAAATCAATCGGATTTTGGAAGATGAAGGTGCAAAAGTGCAAGCAAAAATTTATCCAATACAATCAAACCATGAAGGTGCTTTAGTAGACGCTATTCATGACTCACTGGGGCAACATAATGGTATTTTGATTAACGCTGGCGCGTACACCCATACAAGTGTGGCATTACGAGATGCGATCGCTGCTGTGAATTTACCGACAGTAGAAGTGCATTTAAGTAACATCTACCGCAGGGAAGATTTTCGCCATCACTCGTACATAGCTCCAGTAGTGATTGGGCAAATTAGCGGATTTGGTGCACAAAGCTATACGTTGGGCTTACAGGCGTTAGTGCATCACTTAAGAAGATTATGAATTATAAATGAATTATGAATTGTGAATCATTTAGCATTCATAATTCATCAATTCATATTTATTTTATGCGTTATTCACTTTTAAATCGCTGTCATGGAGTCTTACTAGGGGCAATTATTGGGGAAAACACAGCTTTAAGGAATAAAGATGTTTCTGAGAATGCACAAGTGCTATCAGAAGAAGCTATGCATTGGAGCCAAATAGCAACTTCTTATACTGAAAGTTTGATTGCACTTTCGCCGATTGAGACTAGCGCTCGTTGGTGCAAGCAGCAGCAAGAGCAAGGAATACAACTAGAAGATGGGTTGTCAGTTATTCCCGCATCTGTACCAGTGGTACTATTTTTTCATGAAAATTTAATTAAGTTGCGCCAAAACTCGATCGCGATCGCAGAATTTTGGCAGAGCGATCCAATGATAAGAGACGGAATGCTAGCAGTAAGTTATGCGATCGCTCAATCTCTAACGGAAAAACTGACCCCAGCCACCCTCATCCCCCAAACCATTTCCTTTATTGGAGAAACACCAACAAGTTTGCCAAAACAGCTATTAAAAGTTAAGAATTTATTAGAAAGTGGCGCGGGGTTAGACAGCGCACAAGCTGAGTTAACCAGAGAAGAAAAGCCAGGAAACGTCATAGCTATGGCATTTTACTGTTTTCTTAGTACGCTAGAAGATTTTAGTCTTGCAGTATTACGAGCAGATAGGTTGGGTCGTTACTCAAAAACGATCGCTACATTGACGGGTGCTTTATCAGGAGCATATAACAGCACAGCAGGTATTCCCCTGACTTGGCAAATCTCACTTGATCGTTCAAATTTAGCTCAAAAGTGGCAAATAGCTAGCTCTTATAATATGTTAAGATTAATAAAGACACTAATGGCAGTGTGGTCAGGAGTGTATGATATTGCTCGTGATTCAAATGAGTTTGGCGAAGAAAAGAGTTTGTTGGGGTCGAGTTTCTGGTCGCCCTCACAGGCAATAGCAGCTCCTCGCGTCATTCGGCTGCGCTAATGCTATTCCCATCATTTTTATGCTGTGAGGTGCATACCAATACACGCAAATCAATAAATATTTATAAAATGTAGTATATTTTCATACTAATCTTAAGGAAGTTGTATCAATTTGTAACAAGAATGCGACAGCAAGTTAGGTGAAAGTAATCCTAGAAAAAGCTTTACTCAATCCAAAATCCCCTAATCCAAAATCCAAAATCCAAAATCGTAATTCCCAGGGAGCAATTGTGACAAATCTGCTAAAAGTGTGTTTCCGCTCCGGATGGTGTTGTTTTAAGCTAATAACGTAAGGAACTGCGGTCATAGGTAATGAAAACGCAGCAATTTTTTGTGTCCGTGACCCAGAAATTGATTGAATGGCGGCGACAGTACAAAGAGTTACGCCATCAGTCCTACGTATTAGACAAAAGTGAGATAGACAAACATCAAACATTAAGCTCGGCAAGTTCAACTACGAAGACAGTTAAACGTAGAAATGGAGTTTATACAGTTGTTCTTAGTTGTTTGAACGGCAAGCATTCCCCTGTTGTGTTTACGATCGCAGTCCTATCTCTTACAGGAGTTCTAGGACAAAAATTGTACAATCAGCCGCAGTTGCAAATCGGAGCTATTGCGCCACAGACCATTAAAGCACCCGAAGAAGCCAGTATTGAGAATAAGAAACAAACAGAAGAACAGCGCAAAGCTGCTAGTACAAGCTCCACGCCAGTTTTAATGGTCAATCCACAAATTAATGAAGAAATTCAACAAAATTTACAACAAATTTTGAGTGAAGGGAACAACATTCGCTCGTCTTTGGGAGCTTTTCCATTTTTTGATACTTTTATTTTATCCGTCTCAACCCAGCGTTACGTGCGATCGTGTTCTCATTGGGAATGGCAAGCGTTGCTACTTGCTGTAGACAACACTGGAAAGTACAAGCAAGGGCTATCAAATAAAGAAAACCTGGGTACAAAGGATTTAAAAGCAAACGATTTGTTTCGCAATGCTGACTTTGCCCAAGCCGTGCAGGAATTAGAAACCTACCGTTTATCCGCAAACGAGCAAAACTTCTCCTCACTTATCGCTCAAATTATCAAAGTCCGTCAAGGGTATGCGATCGCGAGTACGAAACTTTCAGATCTGATAGGGGCTAAACCCGAAACAGTTTATGATGCAACTTCCCTTCTTGACATCTCAGATGATGACTGGGCGAAGACACAAGTGGGAATTCAGCAAACTGCACAAAGAATTCTCACCCAAGGTATACCGCCTGGACTTCCTCCCCACATTATTACAGATGCAGTCACTTTACACGTACATACATTAGTGCCAAATGTTGCTGAGCGTTTGGCCATCAAACTGCTGTTAGCGGTGCTACAACCCAATCTTCAAACTGATAAATTACGAACGCAACTTATGGCAGCAAAAGCGGCGGCTGGTGTCAAACCGGTGATGGTGACTGTGCGAAAAGGTGAGTTGATTGTTCGCAGGGGAGAAAAAATCACTGCGTTTGATTTTGAAGTTCTGGAGTATTATCACCTCATTCGTCGCGAGATTAACTGGCAAGGATTGATACAACTCGGAATAACGGTGACTGGGGCGGTTGGCTTTTTTGCTATTTTGGAACGGCGAAGTCAATGTAAATTAAGACAAAGCGATCGCCTGCTCATATTACTGCTAACACTCAGTACACCATTAGCGATCACTCTGGGTACGCCACACACAACTTGGAGTGCTGTTGGTTTGTTGTTGGGTAGCTTCTATGGACCCCGTTTGGGAATTACAGTTATAGGGCTACTGTCGATAGTGCTACCAATAAGTTTAGATGTTAGTAAAGTCACTCTTTTAGCTGGGACAGCAGCAGGAATTTTAGGGAGTTGTATGGCACAAAAACTGCACTCCCGTGAGGAACTAGCGCTTTTAAGTGTTGCGATCGCTTTAACTCAGGGCGGTGTTTATCTAGTTCTCCGACTGCTACTGAGCGCCGCATTGGGTGTTTTCCCATATTATACAGTTATCCAAAATGCTGTATTGTTTGCGCTGTCCAGTTTAGCTTGGAGTATAGTGGCATTGGGGTTAAGCCCATATTTAGAAAAACTCTTCGATCTGGTGACTTCAATCCGTTTATCAGAATTAGCTAACCCCAACCGTCCTTTGTTAAAAAAACTTGCTACTGAAACTCCAGGTACTTTTCAACACACGCTACTTGTTGCCACCCTTGCTGAGGCAGCTGCCAAGTCTTTGAAGTGTAATGTCGAACTTGTACGAGCGGGTGCCTTATATCACGATATTGGTAAAATGCACGACCCCATGGCATTTATTGAAAATCAAATGGGGAGACCCAATAAACACGATACAGAAATTCAAGACCCTTGGAAAAGCGCACAAATCATTAAAAAGCACGTTAGTGAAGGGTTGGTGATGGCAAGAAAACACAGTTTACCTTCACTAATTCAAGCATTTATTCCAGAACATCAGGGAACAATGCAAATTGCTTATTTCTACCATCAAGCGCAACAAATGGCGCAAGCAGACCCGAATTTAAAAGTAGATGAAGCTGATTTTCGTTATGAAGGTCCCGTCCCTCAATCAAGGGAAACAGGTATTGTCATGTTAGCAGATTCCTGCGAAGCCGCTTTGCGATCGCTCAAAGAGGTTTCCCCAGAACAAGCTTTAGTCATGCTCAATAATATACTCCGAGCTAAGTGGCAAGACAATCAATTAGATGCATCGGGATTAACACGAGAGGAAATGTCTCAAATTGCAGAAATTTTCCTACAAGTTTGGCAACAATTTCATCACAAGCGCATCGCTTATCCCAAATCGAAATAATCTCATTTTGGATTTGGGATTTTAGATTTTGGATTTTGGATTGAGGGATTGGGGATTATAGCGGTTTGCATCTGATCGAAGTACAAATTTATCTGCGTTCGTCTGCGTTCATCTGCGGTTCCATAACATTATTTCATTTAAAAGAGGCAAAGTAAAACGTGAAATATATTTGTGTATTTTGTGCTTCTAGAAGAGGAGCACAACCAGCTTACAAACAAGCAGCCAAACAGTTAGGTGAAGTGCTAGCAACACGACAGCTAGGTTTAGTTTACGGGGGTGCCAAAGTAGGGCTAATGGGTGCGCTCGCTGATGCTACTCTTGCAGCAGGAGGAGAAGTTATCGGTGTTATTCCAGAATTTATGGTTGCCAAAGAAATTGCTCACAATGGAATTACACAGCTTCATATTGTTAATTCCATGCACGAACGTAAAACCATGATGTCGCAAATTGCCGATGCTTTCGTGGCACTTCCTGGAGGTCTTGGAACCCTCGAAGAGTTTTGCGAAATCTTAACATGGTCACAATTGGGATTGCATAAAAAGCCTTGTGGCGTACTCAATATAAATGGTTATTACGATTCTTTGCTAGCATTTTTTGATAAAGCCGTGACTGAAGAATTTTTACGGCCTACCCATCGTTCCTTAGTTTTAGAAGCATCAGAACCAGAAAAATTACGGCTCTTCAGTACTTGTTATGCTAAAATAACAAGTACTGAAGAGGGAACAGGGAACAGGGAACGGGGAACAGTGAAGAAAGAAACGAAGTTTTCTGTTTGCCTTGCCTGATAACATTTTTGTAAATCTAACAGTTATGGTAAGGAAAAAAGGTATTAAAGCTTTAACGGAAATTCTGGATATAGAAGGGGTAAAAGTCATATCCCATCGGCTTCATGCTGGAATTGGACTTATACTACAAACCGAATCAATTTCTGATTATAGTATTTGCCTACGTTGTGGAACCGTAAGTCATAGATTACATCAAAATCATCGATACATAGTAAAAGACTTACCATTTGGAGAAAAACCAGTTTTTTTAGAAATAAACTTTTATACAATTCAAATGTGAGGTGTGTAAAAAACCTTTTAGTGAAGAATTAGATTTCGTAAGCCGAAAAAGGACATATACAAAAAGATTAGCTCAAAAAATAATACAAGACGTTTTAGAAAACGATATTCACAGTGTTGCATCCAAAGGAATTGTGACGACAGAAGAAATAGAAAGAATGTTAAAAGATGCATCTACAGGATTATCTTCATCAAAACATGACGGATTAAAAAGACTGGGAATTGACGAAATAGCTTTGGTGAAAGGTCATGGAAATTACTGTGCAGTCTTAACAGATTTGGATACATCTAAACCAATTACAATTTTACATGGGCGCACACAAGAAGTCATAAGAGAAATCTTAATTGAATGGGGGAATGATGTTTTAGATAAAATAGAAGAAGTGAGTATAGATTTATGGCAAGGTTATAAAAGTTTAGTGAAAGAATTAATGCCTCATGCACAAGTAGTGGCTGACAGATTTCATGTAATGGTACAGATAAACAAGGAACTAGATACACAAAGAAAGAGAGAAAAAAGTCAAATAGAATCAGTTATAAAAAAAGCGGAATCTCCTCAAGATAAAGCAGACAGTGAAAAAATTTTACAAGGACTTACAAAAAGTAAATATATTTTACTTAAGAATGAAGAAGATCTAAATCAAGTCCAACAAGAGAAATTAATTGAAGTCAAACAAGTTTCTCCTAGTCTAAAAATCATGCATGAATTAAAAGAGGAAATTCGACAAATTTTTGAAACAATAAGTAATTGGGAAGCCGGATTATTTAAACTAGGAACATGGTTATTTAAAGCGAAAAAACATTTTCCTAAGAGCTATAACACAATACTTCGTTGGCTAGATGAGATCGTTGCTTACTTTGATAATAGGACAACAAGCGGAGTTGTAGAAGGTATTAATAACAAACTCAAGCTCATCAAACGCGCTGCTTATGGTTTTAGAAATTTTGACAACTTTCGAATTCGGTGCCTATTAACTTGGCATTTCAATTGCTAACTAAACATTGATGAATTTTGATAATCTTGAGGGTTTTCATGGCAGAGATTAATGATTTTAAAGACTTAAAAATCTGGCAAAAAGGTATGGATATAGCCGAAAAGTGCTATTTTTTGACTAAACCTTTTCCCAAAGACGAGTTATATGGCATGGTACAACAAATTAGGAAATCCGCTGTCTCTATTCCAGCCAATATAGCCGAGGGATATGGAAGAAGATTGACACTTGAATACATTAGATTTCTGAATATTGCTCAAGGCTCGGTTAATGAATTAGAAACACACGTTATTCTATCGCATCGGGTAGGTCTATCTAAACAAGAAGATATAGAACCAATTATTTCTTTGCTACGAGAAGAGAGTCGAATGATTATTGCCCTCATTAAGAAGCTAGAATAACGCTCTCTTCCCTTTTTTCCTTTTTCCTTTTTCCTTTCTTCACTGTTCCCTGTTCCCTGTTCCCTGTTCCCTCTTCAGTACTTGTTATTTTAGCATAACAAGTACTGAAGAACCAAAATTACTAGATATGCTAGCAGATTATCAACATCAACATCTAGATAAATGGATTGGGAAAGAGGTCAAACCTTAATGCCAAATTTACTTCAACAAAAGATTATAAAGAAGTAGCAATTGGTATTGAAGATGGTAACATGTTGTAATGTTTGATAACGTTTGTAAATTCCTAGCAGAAACTTTCTCCACTGACTTTGCTTCTTGGCTCATTGGAGAACCAATTGCTTTAACCGAGTTAAGTCCAAGCGAACTATCTCTCGAACCAATTCGTGCCGACGCACTAATTCTATTAGAGTCCCCAGAGGTGATACTTCATTTGGAGTTCCAAACCAACCCGGATAAAGACATCCCATTTCGCATGATAGATTACCGCGTGCGAGGTTATCGTCGCTTTCCCGAAAAGCGGATGTATCAAGTGGTCATTTACTTGAAACAGACAGACTCAGAAGAGGTGTATAAAAATACCTTTTCAATTCCTGGCACTCTTCATGAATTCAACGTCATTCGTCTTTGGGAACAGCCAAAAGAAGTGTTGTCACAATATGTAGGTCTATTACCATTTGCAGTATTATGCCAAGCAGACGAAGGTGGGCGCGAAGCGACACTCAAGCAAGTGGCAAGAGAAATAGACAGAATTGATGACCGGCGACAACAAAGCAATGTGGCTGCAGCAACAGCCATCTTAGCGGGTTTAGTATTGGATAAGGGGTTGATTAAAAAAGTACTGAAAAAGGAAATAATGAAAGAATCTGTCATTTATCAAGATATCTGGGATGAAGCTAGAATCGAAGGTCGTGCCGAAGGTCGTGCCGAAGGTCGTGCCGAAGGTCGTGCCGAAGGTCGTGCCGAAGGTCGTGCCGAAGGTCTCGAAGAAGGGATTCAGCAAGTTGCTGTTAACTTACTAAAAAATGGCATCACACCTGAAGATGTGGTGAAGTTTACAGGATTATCTCTTGAAGAGGTACAGTCTTTGCGGTCGCAATTGAATTAATCTTAGAAAGAGACAAGCTTTGAGATGAATTCAATCTGTTTGTAGTTGCACTATCTTCTCATAAGAGCGCAGCTACAAGCTAAACCCCCACGAGCCATAGCCCACAACGAGGGAACAAAAATTTCTTCCCCCTACTCCCTACTCCCCACTCCCTACTCCCCATTTACACCGATTGACTAAATAATAAAAGTGCTGTTTGAAATAACCCGACAACAAAACCTAAAATACCGCCTAAATTGACAATTGCCTGCAATTCATTTTTGACAATTCCTTCAATTGCTGCTTCCAAGTCAGCAGGAGAGGTGGATTTCACTCGGTCAACAATCACTTGGTCAATTGACAAAATGGGGATTGTTTGAGCCACGATAGCTTCTAAATCTCGTTCCAAATACCTCTCTAAAATCAGAGCTAGTTCCTTACTAACAACTTCTAAGGAAGCACTCACAACAGATGAAGTGCTAAGGCGGTTAACGAGTAACATAGCTATATGCTCCCAGTCCACAGAGCCACTTAATCCTTGGAGTAAATCGCTACCCCTTGTTTGTAAATAATGTCGGACACTATCGCGTGTCGTTTTTCGCAATTGTCGCACCGTACCTATTGGTAAGTTTTGTAATGATAAGTTTTGTAAAAATCGCTTGAGGCGATCGCGTACTTGTAGTTCTCGAATCAATTCCTGTAGACGAGCATTGGTCGCATCTTTTTCATCCAAGCAGTAAGTACGCAAACGGCTGAGAGTATTTCGCAAGCCAAAGAGATTTGCTACCACCCAATATGTACCGCTGGTTTTTTCCCGAAAGCTTTCATCAATAGCTTGGATGGTGCGATCTGTCAAAAAGTCAATCACAGCCTGTCGCAATACATCTGGAGGAATAACCACTTGTAGCAGCCAATCAGCGAGACGAGTTGCTTGTTCGTCAGTTAATTGAAATTCCAGTAATATCTGGTCAAAAATTTGATTAACTTGTACTTCCAAAAAGTCTTCTCGCCGAGCCAGTACCTTGAGGAGGCGTGGTAAAGACTCCCCTAACAAATCCCGCAATATTCCTGACAAAATCTTAGCTGTTTTCTGCTCGCGATCGGATTTGACTTGGTCAATTGCCAAACGCAGCAGCCAAAGAATTGCTCCTTGTACGCGTTCGGTTTGCAACAATCGTCGCGCCAGATTTTGCAATTCTTCTGGAGTGAGCAGCGACCCCATGATTGTGTTGGAGATATTCTTAGCAAGCCGTTCTTGGTTGCGGGGAATTAATCCAGGGGTAAATGGAACTCTTCGCCCACCGATATAAATTGCTCGGTAGGGACGAAATAACATTTTGATGGCTATGTCGTTAGTAAAATAGCCGATAATTCCACCCGCTACAGGGGGAGAAACATAAAGCCAAAGATGAGACCAATCCATTGAGTTAAGAGGATTTTAGATTTTGGATTTTGGATTTTGGATTTTGGATTTTGGGTTTTGGCTAACAATTAATGGTACAAATCGCAACTACTAGTTAGCACTCCCTAATCTAAAATCGCAAATCTAAAATCTAAAATTTTGTAAGCACTAGCACTCCCATCATACCGTTCATGAGAGGGTAGTGTGTGACAGAAGTAAAACCAACTTGACGACCAATCTCGACTTGTTCCACTCCTGTGGGAAATCGCTCAAGGCTGGGACTAATATACGCGTATTCCTCCTTGACACCCATGTGGCTTGCTATGGGAACCACGAGATTGTCCAAATACCATTGCTGAAAAACACGCATTTGAGGATTGCTGGGACGGTGAAAATCCAAAATTGCTGCTCTAGCACCTTTTTTAAGGACGCGATGTAATTCTTTTAAACTCTGAGGAATACTTGTGACATTTCTTAAACCATAACCCATTGTTGCGGCATCAAAGCGGTCATCGTCAAAGGGTAAATTCAAAATATCAGCTTCTATCCAAGTGATGGGAGAGCGAGGATACTGACTTTGAGTGCGAGATTTTGCAACTTCTAGCAACTGTGGAGAAAAGTCCACTCCAAAGACCTGTCCTGTGAGTCCCACGCGCCTTGCTAGCACAAAAGATAAATCTCCACTCCCACAGCACAAATCAAGACTTGTATCACCAGGTTTAGCTCCGCTCCATTTCACCGTCATTTCTTTCCAAATGCGATGCTGTCCCAAACTCAACCAATCATTTAGGCGATCGTAAACGGGAGCAATACGGTCAAAAATAGTCTTAACTTCATTATTAGTCATTTGTCAAGGCTCAAGAGTTCATCGCTAAGAAATTTTCATAAATTTATAGGTTTTAGATATAGGTTTTCGCACTATTGATCGTTTATAGTACCGAGTGAGTGGCAAAAAAGTCAGCCACATTTCAATGCGGGAGGAAATGCTCCACGGCTATGAGGACAACTGACCTTCTAGTAATATCATCTGAAAACCTCCGGGAGCATGGAAACCTTAATTATTACAGCAAAAGCACTCTTCTTTTCAGTTTAAACTGAAAGTCCGTCTTCCAGGAATACCTATAGCTTTACAATAAGCAATCATGTCTAAGGTTCTTGTCTCCGATCCAATCGATCAAGTTGGGGTTGATATCTTATCCCAAGTTGCTACAGTAGATGTTAAAACCGGGTTAAAGCCTGAGGAACTCATAGAAATCATTGGTGAGTACGATGCACTCATGATTCGCTCTGGAACCCGTGTCACGCAAGAAATTATTGAAGCTGGCACGCAGTTAAAAATCATTGGTCGCGCTGGTGTTGGTGTTGATAATGTTGATGTTCCTGCAGCTACGCGCAAAGGAATTGTGGTTGTCAATTCTCCTGAGGGAAATACTATCGCTGCTGCAGAACACGCACTGGCGATGATGTTATCCTTGTCCCGCCACATTCCCGATGCCAATGCTTCCGTAAAGCGCGGCGAGTGGGATCGCAAAACTTTTGTGGGTGCTGAAGTTTACAAGAAAACTTTAGGTATTGTAGGCTTGGGCAAAATTGGCTCCCATGTTGCGGCTGTTGCCAAAGCAATGGGAATGAAACTGCTAGCTTACGATCCCTTCATATCTGCAGACAGGGCAGAACAAATCGGCTGTCAATTGGTGGATCTAGACTTGTTATTACAGCAAGCAGATTACATCACCCTGCACATACCTAAAACACCAGAAACTACGCACCTAATCAACACTGAAAGATTGTCAAAGATGAAACCCAGCGCTCGTATTATTAACTGCGCTCGTGGTGGCATCATTGATGAACAAGCTTTGGCTGTTGCCATTAAAGAGGGTAAAATCTCCGGTGCTGCATTAGATGTATTTGAGAAGGAACCCTTGGGTGAATCATTCTTAAAAGCGTTGGGCAAAGAAATTGTTCTCACCCCTCATTTGGGCGCTTCTACAACAGAAGCACAAGTGAATGTGGCAATAGACGTTGCCGAACAAATTCGGGATGTGTTGTTAGGGCTACCTGCACGTTCAGCAGTGAATATCCCCGGACTTAATCCTGATGTCATAGAAGAACTCAAACCCTATATGCAGCTAGCAGAAACCTTGGGTAACCTAGTGGGACAGTTAGCTGGTGGACGGGTGGAGTTGCTTAATATCCGACTTCAAGGAGAACTTGCAACAAACAGGAGTCAGCCCTTGGTTGTGGCATCTTTAAAAGGATTGCTTTACAAAGCCCTACGGGAACGGGTAAATTACGTAAATGCAAGTATTGAGGCAAAAGAGCGTGGAATCCGGGTGATTGAAACGCGAGATGCAGCAATACAAGACTACGCTGGCTCTTTGCATTTAGAAGCGACTGGTTCTCTGGGTACTCATGCTGTAACTGGTGCTTTGTTGGGTGATGGAGAAATCAGACTCACTAACTTGGATGGTTTCCCAATTAACGTCCCCCCCAGTCAACATATGTTATTCACCTTGCACCGAGATATGCCAGGGATTATTGGCAAACTAGGTTCCCTATTGGGGAGTTTTAATGTCAATATTGCCAGTATGCAGGTAGGTCGCAAAATCGTTCGCGGTGATGCAGTCATGGTTCTCAGCCTTGACGATCCTCTACCTGATGGGATTTTGTCTGAAATTACCAAAGTCCCTGGAATTCGGGATGCGTATACAGTAACACTGTAATTAATTTTGGATTTTGGATTTTAGATTTTGGATTCTAGATTGTGGATTGTGGATTGTGGATTGTGGATTGTGGATTCTAAATTGAATCAAGAGTCAACAATTTACAGTTATATAGTCAATAGCACAAATTTAATCCTCCCAATCTAAAATCCAAAATCTAAAATCTACAATCCTATGGCAAACACCTGGTGGGAAGTACAAATTCAATGTGAACCGGCGCTAGAAGAGTCTATATTTTGGCGTTTGGAAAGTTTTGGTTGTCGTGGAACGGCTAGTGAAAAGAAAGGCAGTCATTCTTTTGTACGCAGTTATTTGCCTCAGTTCCAAGCGCATCTTCTGGATTTGGCTGCATTGTCCTTGTGGTTGCGGCAAGATGCTCTGTGTATGGAACTTCCCATACCTGTGGTGCATTTGGAGTTGATTGATGAGGAAGATTGGGCAAGTAGCTGGAAGCAATATTGGCAACCACAGGAAATTGGCGATCGCATTTTAATCAATCCTGCATGGCTACCAGTACCGGAAAATTCCGAACGTCTGATTATTCTTTTAGATCCTGGTGTAGCATTTGGTACTGGAAACCATGCTACAACTCAGTTGTGTTTAGAATCTTTAGAAATGCGTCTGAGCAGTTTACCTGAGTCTTTCACAACTGAAGAGCGGGTAAAGGAAGATGTGGTTATTGCGGATGTTGGCTGTGGTTCTGGTATCCTTTCTATAGCAGCGTTGTTACTGGGAGCAAAGAAAGCCTACGCAGTGGATACCGATCCCCTAGCAGTCAGATCGACTTTAGAAAATATCGCCATGAATGGTGTCCGCCCAGAAAGTTTAATCGTAGCGGAAGGGAGTGTAGATGTTTTAACAAAACTAGTTCCGCAACCAGTGGATGGTATTGTTTGCAATATTCTGGCAGACGTTATTATTCGATTGGCACCAGAGTTTAATGCGATCGTCAAACCCACTACTTGGGGAGTTTTCAGTGGAATTTTACTCGAGCAATCTAAAGCTGTTGCTGATGCGTTAGAGAAACATGGTTGGGTTGTAGCTACTCTTTGGAAGCGCAAAGAATGGTGTTGTTTAAACGTGCGACGATCTTGAAATTATATAGTATGACGGTTAACGGGACAATACACAACACACCTAAAATACGCGGGATGCCTGGTTCAAGTATTTTCTCTATTTATCAACCTTGCAAGATTGAGTTAAACTGCGTTGACTCAATCCATATTACAAGGTCTATAGATGTTGTTTTTATTACTTACTATTGATAATCAACTTTATGCCATAGCAAGTCAGCAGGTTGTAGAAGTCCTTCCCTTGGTGATTCTAAAAACCTTACCTCATACACCCAAATACGTTGCTGGTGTTTTTAATTACCGAGGGCGTATTGTATCAGTGCTTGACCTATGCCAGTTGATGCGCGATCGCAGTGTCAGCTATTTGAATGAGGAACTGCTGTTCCATACTCTCAGCAAAAAGGTAATGTCATGAAAGATGACCCCGATGTTAATCATTTTTCCTTGCTAGACTTATTTTGCATGGAAGTCAAGGCTCAAGTTGCCGTCATGAGTCATTGTTTATTGGCACTAGAGGGAAAACCAAATGACTCTTGCTTATGACAGGCAACCATTGGATGTTTATGAATATTATTAGTAATGCTATTGATGCATTGCAAGAGAGAAAAGAGCAAGCACAAAAACAAATCAGAATTCAAACCAAAATAGTCAATAATAATTTAATTCGAGTCATTATTAATGATAATAGACCGGGAATAGACTCTACAATACAAAATAAAATTTTTGAACCTTTTTTCACAACTAAGCCCGTCAATCAGGGAACTGGATTGGGATTAGCAATCAGCTACCAAATTATTCAAAAACATCATGGAAATCTGGATGTAAGTTCCGACGTTGGCAATGGTACAGAATTTGTCATTGAAATTCCAGTTTTACAAGACCAGGAGTCAGTGACCAGTGACCAGTGACCAGTGAGAAATTATGTAGGTCAAGATTCCCGACTTCTTTAAGAAGTAAGGAATCTAAACCTCTATAAAAAATAAAACCAAAAGAGAAAATTGCTTTTCTCACAACTGTCAGATAGCACAAGTTACAATACCGCTTGGTTAACGATAATTGAGGTGTCAGAACCTCGGTTTTTTGAAGAAACCGGGGTTCTAATTTTCGCTATCCCTTGTAGTATTGGTACCAAGTTAAAGTCTTCTCTCTTGAAAATTAATTTTCCTAAAAAACCCGATACTGACAAATAAACAATACTTTTTGAAACAATCGTTAACTAGAGCCTTGGATTGTGTTAAAAAGAGTAATATTGCTGTATTTGATTAGGAGTAAAAAGGTTCTTATCGCCAAACTCCTATCAGATCATTTTCAAGGGAAATCTACTAATTTCAAGGGGAATCTACTATGGCTCTTTTGATCAAACAGGGTAAATCTACCAATAATTTCCGAGACAACAGACGCACTGAAACTCGCGTTACGGTTTATGTTCCCAAGGATATGCACGAACAGCCCGTTATTTCCAAGCTGATCGCTCACAGTGGAGTTACGGTCAATATCGCTACCGCACAACTCCTTGGGGATGTACCGCAAAAAGGCTGTTTTGATTTGGAACTACGAGGAACAGTTTTCCAAATTGCCAGTGCCTTGACCTATCTAGATGAACTGAATTTAGAAATTAAGCATCAACCAGTTGTCGGTCAAGACGGTTGGTAATTGTAACATATTTTGGATTTTGGATTTTGGATTCTTAATCTAAAATCCAAAATCTAAAATCTAAAATCCTGTTACGCCATTTGGTTTTCGATCGCCCACCGTGCTAATTCGGTGCGATTGTGGAGATTAGTTTTGCCCAACATATTGGACACATGGCTTTCGACTGTGCGCTGGCTGACATTTAATTCTTCAGCGATTTCGCGGTTAGCTAAGCCTCGAGCCACAAATTGAACAACTTTCAGTTCAGTTGGGGTCAGCTGTACATCAAAGGGGACTTGGATGCGAGAACCATTTTCCCCTCCTTTTGCTTGGTGTTCTTTCCAGCGAATGGTCTGCTTCAGAGAAGATTCTACCTGTGCTACCAGTTCCTCTGGCTCAAAAGGCTTGACCATGTATACATCAGCACCTTTATTCAGACCTTTTACTCGGTCTGCGCTTTGTCCCTTAGCTGAAAGGAAGAGAACGGGAATCCAACTGGTGCGTTCGTTTTGCCGGACTTGTTCTACAAAAGTGTACCCGTCCATTTCCGGCATCATCACGTCACAAATGATCATGTCTGGAATATCCTGCTCCAAAATTTCCAGTGCTTCGCGACCATTTTCGGCAGTGATGACTTCATAACCCCGGAATTCCAAATAATCCTTCACCAGCAAAATGAGGTTGGGGTCATCATCAATTAATAGAAGTCGTTTGTGATCTTTCATGCTGGGTTCTTTCATAGCAGTGGCACTTGTCGCGCTTGATCCATCAAGGTCTTGAATAATAATCCTCTCCAGTGTAATAGGTTGGTGTTGTACTTTTTCCTACTTAGCTTGCTCGAGTTTTGTGGAAGTTTCAAAAGTGGAAAATGACTTTTGAAGAACTGCGGTACCAACTGGCAAAGTAAGCGTGAGGATACTTAGAGCAGTAGTAATCATAATGCGTTATTATATATCGCTTTGAATGGTGCGGGCGGAAAAACACCTAATAGATAATAATTGTTCAGAATAACCAAGGAAGTGTTACTCATTCGATGCTCCTTTGAAAATAAGCAACCGCACTTTCAATCTTATGTACTACTTTGTCATACCCTTGAGGATATTAAGCTCTTACGATAAGTTCACCAGAACTATTAGAGAAGTATCAGGCAAAGGATAGGTCAAAAAAGCATATTTTTTTACTTTATTTTGCTTTCTTGTATAGTCATGCTACCAAGTTTCATTATTTCGGAATTATTTGGAGTAATTTGGAGTAATTTGGGGTTAATCGGACTTAACCGCCACCCCAAACTACACATTTGCTCGATTTGAGCGCTCCCTTGCGGGGTATTGTTTGCCTCGACACGGCTTAAGAGCTTGTTAGTGGATTACGGTGTTGCGCTATCGTGACGTAGCCATGTTCCTTCTCCGACGCTTGAGACTGGCTAATCTCATTAAGTCATCACTCCTAAGCGGACTGAAACCCTGACGGGTAACTTTGAAACTGATTCAAAGTTGAGTCATGGCGGAGTCAGTAAGACGAATGACTTCGTTTTACTCTGGACTACTCCAGTTCACGTACTCCTCCGCATAATTACGTCAGGTTTCGCTGTGTTATACCACAGCTTATCCGAGTAATCCTCTATTATCAGTCTAAACCAAAAAACTTGCAAGAAGCTTGGTTTTTGGTCTATAGCGGCATTCAGTAACTGTCCGATCGCCAATCTTAAAATGTATCGCTGTGATTTTTGACAGTCTTAATGTTTCTACAGAATTACCTAGTGGTTTTTGTCGCTGGTGGTGGCTTATTGGTTTGTGGTGTTCGATCGCTGGATTCAATCACTGTATTGTTACTCAATTCGTGGCTCCTGATTACTGTTCTATATCAATTTTCCAGCTTTGCAAACCAATTTGCCTATATACCAATATTCGCTCTCTACCGAAAAAAACCTGAAAGTTATCAATAATTGAGTATTAGTACTTAAACAAACCTGAAAAAGCAAAGTTCGGAAACCCGTACAACAGACAATGTTGCCATATCATGCGATCTTTCGGTAAATTAGCACTCAGGAGTCGAGAGTGCTAATAAATTGGGAAAACGGTATGGCAGCAGTATCTCTTAGTGTTTCTACAGTAAAACCTCTAGGCGAACGCGTATTCGTCAAGGTCAGCGCATCGGAAGAAAAGACCGCTGGTGGTCTATACTTGCCCGACACTGCAAAAGAAAAGCCCCAAGTAGGCGAAGTCGTTGCAGTTGGTGATGGCAAACTCAAAGATGACGGTAGCCGTCAGGCATTAGACGTGAAAGTAGGAGACAAAGTCCTCTACTCCAAATACGCTGGTACCGACATCAAACTAGGTACTGACGAGTACGTACTACTTTCAGAGAAAGACATTCTAGCGATCGTGAGCTAATGGCTAATGGCTAATGGCTAATGGAGATCTAACAATTAACAATTAACTAAAGTAGAGAATCGTTCACAACTATGGCAAAGCGCATTATATACAACGAAAACGCTCGTCGTGCATTAGAAAGAGGCATGGACATTTTGGCTGAGGCAGTGGCTGTTACCCTCGGTCCTAAAGGTCGTAACGTAGTGTTAGAAAAGAAATTTGGCGCACCACAAATCATCAATGACGGTGTGACCATTGCCAAAGAAATTGAATTAGAAGACCACGTAGAAAACACTGGTGTGGCCCTAATTCGTCAAGCAGCATCCAAAACCAACGACGCTGCAGGTGACGGCACAACGACTGCGACCGTTCTAGCTCACGCAATTGTTAAAGAAGGCTTGCGTAACGTTGCTGCAGGTGCAAACGCCATTCTGCTCAAGCGTGGTATTGATAAAGCAACTAGCTTTCTAGTCGATAAAATCAAAGAACACGCTCGTCCCGTAGAAGATTCCAAAGCTATTGCTCAAGTTGGTTCAATCTCTGCTGGTAACGACGAAGAAGTCGGTCAGATGATTGCCGCAGCAATGGACAAAGTTGGTAAAGAAGGCGTGATTTCCTTGGAAGAAGGAAAATCCATGACCACCGAATTGGAAATCACCGAAGGGATGCGCTTTGACAAAGGCTACATCTCTCCTTACTTCGCAACCGATCCAGAACGGATGGAAGCAGTATTCGATGAGCCTTTCATCCTGTTAACCGACAAGAAAATTGCTTTAGTACAAGACCTAGTACCCGTTCTAGAGCAAGTTGCGCGTGCAGGTCGTCCGTTGGTCATCATCGCCGAAGACATTGAGAAAGAAGCATTAGCAACCTTGGTTGTTAACCGCCTGCGTGGTGTACTCAACGTAGCAGCAGTTAAAGCACCTGGATTTGGCGATCGCCGTAAATCCATGTTAGAAGATATCGCCATCCTCACTGATGGTCAAGTGATTACCGAAGACGCTGGTTTGAAGTTAGACAACACCAAACTGGATGCTTTAGGTAAAGCACGCCGCATCACCATCACCAAAGACAACACCACCATAGTTGCTGAAGGTAACGAAGCTGCAGTCAAAGCTCGTATCGATCAGATTCGCCGTCAAATCGAAGAAACCGAATCTTCCTACGACAAAGAGAAACTGCAAGAGCGTTTAGCTAAGTTAGCAGGTGGCGTTGCCGTTATAAAAGTAGGCGCTGCTACCGAAACCGAAATGAAGGACAAGAAACTGCGCTTGGAAGACGCTATCAACGCGACCAAAGCTGCTGTTGAAGAAGGTATTGTTCCTGGCGGTGGTACAACACTCGCTCACCTTGCTCCTCAACTTGAAGAATGGGCAAATGGTAACCTCAAGGGTGAAGAGTTGACTGGTGCGTTAATTGTTTCTCGTGCTTTGACAGCTCCTCTAAAGCGCATTGCTGAAAACGCGGGTCAGAATGGTGCTGTTATTGCTGAGCGAGTGAAAGAGAAAGATTTCAACATCGGTTACGATGCTGCTAGAAACGAGTTTGTCAACTTGTTAGATGCTGGTATCGTTGACCCAGCTAAGGTAACTCGTTCTGCGCTACAAAACGCTGCATCTATTGCTGGTATGGTGTTGACCACCGAGTGTATCGTAGTTGATAAGCCCGAACCTAAAGATGGTGCTCCTGCTGGCGCTGGCGCTGGTATGGGCGGTGGCGACTTCGATTACTAAGAAAAAGGTTCGTAGTTGCGCTGTCTTCGCCAATAAAGATTTTTGTAGGGTGGGCATTGCCCACCATTTTTTATTTCTTTATGAACCGCAGAGGCACAGAGAACACAGAGGAAGAGGAGAGGATGTTTTAAAAGTATGGGGCAAATAGAATTCGCTACTATACAAACGCTCGTCCGCCTGCGCGGACTCAAGAAATTAAGTTCTAGAAGCTTTTACATTGTCAATCGTAGTTAGTACTAAACAGACTCCCACACAGCTTACTTTGGTTGCCATACGACGTGCGATCGCTTCGCCAACAATCCTGCGAATCGTTCTGCTTCAGCTAGGGTACTTAGTCCCGCTAAATCCCCAAAAGCGCTTTAATCTTGCTTGTTTTGTAGCTTCTGATGAATAGCAGCCTCAATTTTTGCGTCGAAATCAGGATCTCCTAGTTTCGCAATAACCCTAGCACCCCTTCTACGCCGCTCTAAATATGCTTGGAATGCAGCTTCATCCTCACGGTGCTCAAGGAAGTACCGTTTCAGTTCGCGATCGGACATAGCAGCATAATTAACTTGGCTCATTAAAACACCTCTCCTTCTTGAGTAATTTCAATTTCTTCATTGTGTCCTGCCAAAATGAAAAGATTACCAGTTCGCCTATCAATACAAATTAAGTAAATAGGCTGTAATGTAAAATATGTGAGGTAATAGCCAAGCCGATATAAACTTTCTAACTGAGCACGGGTAGGCATTTGTGGAGTAAAAATTTCATATAATACTAGCATATTTAAATAATAAGGAAAATAGAGGAGTGGGTGGTTTCAGGAGAAGATTGGACTGTGCCAGAGATGGCGTGTAATAAAATACCTAAATATTGGGGATCGGGACAAGCCAATAAAAAGAAACCAGGATGGCGCTGGCAAGATCCAACAAATCAAGGGAATGGTGTCAGAATTGATGAAGGAAATCCAAATAACAGCCATTTATCACAACAAGTTGACCATGTAGTTGTCAGAAGAAATGGTCAAGTTATCGGGAGAAATGGACAGCCAATTGCAGGAAGTATCAAAACTAATCCTACAGAAGCTCATATTCCTCTCAATGAATGGCTACAATGGAAAACCTGGTATGAACCGTAGAATAGGAGATTTTTTATGGTGCAATATCCTAAGATGAGAGGAGAATTATTAGAAACTCTTCGCAGTTTAGCAAGTAGGGAATACCAACAGAAAGCCTGGATTAACCATAATTATCCAGCAGGAGTTCTTTACGATAGCTTTGATGAAGTAGTACATTTTCTCTTTGATGATACGATTTTGGCAGAAAACCCAAATGCAGCAATTGGAGTGATACTTGAAAACGACAAAGAAGCTCGTTTGATTGCAGCAGTTTGTACTGCTATAAAGCAAGTTTTTGAGGCACATGGAACAGAAATGTCAGACGAAGAGTACATCAATTCTTCTAAATGGACAAATGTTGTAGAGGCTGCATCTATGGCTTTGCATCTAATAACAAATGAACAACTAAGTAGTTCAGTTTGATTGGTAAGTATCCTTTTGGACATCTTATGGCTTACAAAGAGGAGATTGACGCCAAGAGGCTCTATGCTAAAGAAAAATTACCCAAACAAATGCATATGAGTTCGCTACTTCGGCAGTATTTTGATCAGAAGTATGAATCACATTATGTATTAGATGATTATATTATCTTGGCAAAAAAAGCAGAAATCATTGGTGAATCAACCTAATTATCAAACCATGGCACAATCTGTAAATGGGTGGCATGGCAAACTTGACTTAGTGTATGCTCAGTGTCAAGGTAAAACAACACTCATTCACAATCAAAACATAGCACCACTGAAGGTGCAACGCCCATTTTATCCAGAAGGACAAGAAATTTGTCACAGTGTAATCTTACATACGGCTGGGGGTGTTGTAGGTGGCGATCGCCTCTCTTACAAAGTCCATCTCCAACCCAAAGCCCAAGCACTTATCACAACAGCAGCAGCTAGTAAAATTTATCGCAGTAACGGCGCACAAGCAAGGCAAAATATTGATATTCAAGTGGATGCAGGTGCTTCTTTGGAGTGGCTACCTCAAGAAACAATCGTTTTTAACGGTGCAATATATCGACAAGATTTGCGGGTAGAATTAGCTACGGGAGCTAATTGGATAGGCTGGGAAATCACGCGATTTGGAAGGAGTGCTAGAGGAGAAAAATTTTGCCTTGGAGAGTGGCGATCGCATACGGAAGTTTGGCAGATGGGAGTTCCTTTATGGATTGACAGGCAATGGTTACCGGGTAGTGAAGATGTTTTTCACAGCCCTCATGGCTTGGCAGGGCAACCAGTGACTGGTAGTCTGGTATATATTGGGCAAGAAGTTTCACAAGAATTGGTACACAAAGCACGTACCCTTTTCTTATCCCCCACTCCCCACTCCCTACTCCCCACTCCCTCAGTAGGTGTGACTCGTCTGTCATGTGGACTATTGTGTCGATACCGTGGTTCTGGAACAACGGAGGTGAGAAACTGGTTTACGAGTGCGTGGCAATTGTTGCGTCAATCTGTGTTAACTCGTGGTGGTTGTGTACCAAGAGTTTGGTTTGTTTGAACCTTACTAGGCGCTGAGGATACAGAGTAGAGAATTTTTGTCAAGTGTATACCGTAGTGAATTATTGAGGAGATACCTTATTTTTATAAGCTATCTTTCGGTTTTTGTCAGCTTTGGTATGGTTAGGGTCAAGTTTGAGGGCTTGGTTGTAGTCAGCAATGGCGCGATCGTAGTCCTTTAAATTGCTGTAAGCCCACCCTCGGTTGTTGTAAGCATCGGTGTAGTTAGGGTCAAATTGGAGGGCTTGGTTGTAGTCAGCAATGGCACGCTCGTAGTCTTTCAAATCGTTGTAAGCAATTCCTCGATTGTTGTAAGCTATAGCATAGTTAGGATCAAGTTTGAGGACTTGGTTGTAGTCAGCAATGGCGCGTTCGTAGTCTTTCAAATTTTTGTAAGCAATTCCTCGGTTGTTGTAAGCATCGATGTAGTTAGGGTCAAGTTTGAGGGCTTGGTTGTAGTCAGCAATGGCGCGTTCGTAGTCTTTCAAATTTTTGTAAGCAATTCCTCGGTTGTTGTAAGCTATGGCATAGTTAGGGTCAAGTTTGAGGGCTTGGTTATAGTCAGCGATGGCGCGTTCGTAGTCTTTCAAATCGCTGTAAGCAATTCCTCGATTGTTGTAAGCTTTGGTATAGTTAGGGTCAAGTTTGAGGGCTTGGTTATAGTCAGCAATGGCGCGATCGTAGTCTTTCAAATCTTTGTAAGCTTTCCCTCGGTTGTAGTAAGCTATGACATAATTAGGGTTCAGTTGAATAGCTCGGTTGTAGCGAGCAATAGCGCGATCGTAGTTCTTTTGCTCGTAGTACACAAGCCCTGCTTTTAATTCAGTAACGGAGTCTTCCCGATTAAGGTTAGAGGTTTGACTTACAGGTTGTTCGCTCAGGTGCGGATCGTTAGACGCGTTGATGTTCCGGTTATATAAGCTAAACCCTGCTAACCCCATTATGAGAATTATACTACCTGTAACTAATTTGTTTTTAGTAAGTTGATTAAAGGAATTAACGCTGAGACTAAGAGCAGTAGGAGTAGGATTAGACGCTGAAGAAGTCGGCTGTTTATCATTTGAATAATTCGGTCTAAACTCCTGACTACAGTTGAGTTGTACGGCAATTTCACTTAAAAAAGTACCATATGTTCCTTTATGAAAAATAGGAACTAGTTCTTTACAACAAAGCTTACAAAGAGCTTCTTGATCGCCTATTTCATTTAAATACCTAATGAGGAGTAGAAAAAAGTCAGAATCCGAAGAATCTCTTAAAAACGAAAGTCGCTTGGGATCAATTCCAATGCTAAAACATAGTGCTTCTCGTGTTCTTGATTGTTGGCTGCGGAGCAAAAGGTTTATTAATGTATCTACATCAGATTCACTTAAAAAGTTTTGTTGAAACATATTTTTAACTTCTCACCTTATTATAATTTATTTTTGATTTAATATTTTCCAAATCAGCCGAGTACTTGCCTCTTTTAAAGACAATGTCAAGTTCGGAGCAGATTTTACAAAGTGCTTGTTTGTCACCTATCCCATGCAAATAGCTAATTAGCTCTAAGGCAAAGTCAGCATCGGTAGATTGCCTTAAAAATCCAAGTTGATTTGGTTCAATTCCAATTTTTATACAAAGAGCTTTTCGTGCCGAATATTCTGCACGTCCACTACGTATTAAGAGTGTTGTCAGTAATTCTCTATCAGAGTCGTTTAGCTCCCAATCTAACTCAGAAACTGCTTCATTGGGGACTGGAGGCTGGTTTTTAGATCCATTGAAAGGCTTCTTCTTGAGAGTTGGAGTTAGTTGCTCCGGAATACCTGCTAACCGAATTGCAGCACAACCAAATTTGTGAGCGAATTCGACAGGTCGCCCTGCTCCTAGAGCATCGTAAAAGCCCACAGCAAATTCAATTGCTGCTCTATCTCCGATAGCCTTGCTCATACCAATTACATAATTAATGTGTTGAGCGATCGCATTTGCTTGTATCTCTGAGTAACAGCCATTAAGAACAACACACTCAATCTGCTCTGCAAATAGCTCAAACAATCCTGCTAGAGCTTCTCCATCAACTAGCTTTGCGGAACCTGTTTCGTCTTCAAATACAAGACCTTCATCTCCCATCCCATGTCCGGAAAAATGAATAATCTGTGGATTGTGATCCAGCATTGCTCGCTGAATATCTCTTGGTTGCACCGCCCATTTCTGCTCTAAGACAAACTGCTCGCGGTGTTTGGCTCGCTGCAATCCAGCATTGATTTCACGCACCTCCTCATCTAAACGCAGTGGTGTTATGCCTTTAGGATTTGCTGCTAAAATCAAGATTTTTTGATGCATAAACTAATTAGCTCCAGTTATGTTAAATTGAAAAATTTTTATTACATAATTAACTTTGTTACTAGCAAGGTTATTCAACAGGATTTGGGTGGTAACTTCTTACCTATTTCACTATTCGTTTGTGAAATTTCGTTTGTCCTAAGCCATTGGTGGATTAACTCAACCACGACCTGATTCATTTTTTTTCCTTGCATAACGCAGGTAGCATGAAACTGCTTTTTCAAATCATCTGAAATATTGATGTGTATTTCTTTAGTCATTATGGCATTCATGTAAAATGTAATTGATTATCACATGGATAAAACTACAAAAGTAAAAACGGCATTTCCGAAAAAATGCCATGAACGCATATCTTGCACCTACACTTATTCGTGTGGAACTACACAAACCAACCCGTGCTCGTCTGGCTAATAAACTTTATTTTTCGTTTTATTGACAAAAATATATGTTTATTGAAAACATGAAATTACAGTATTAACACGTTAGTTAAAGAGATCGGGACTTTCGCTTCAACGGTATTTTGGGGTTTTCACATTTTGCAACTCCCCCCGTCTCTTTGATAAATTAGGGGATTTTGAATTCCCCCCTTTTTAAGGCTACAGGTGGTATACACAAGTCCGAAATAGCTTATACTATAGCGATTTTCATCCGAATGAGGTACGGCTTCATCCGCGTGCATCTGCGTTCATCTGCGGTTTCATAACTTTATTTGTATATAAGGGAGGTAAATTCGACTTATGCGTACACCGTAGCTTCGATTTTTTGACAGACAGCCATTCACGGGAAAATTCCTCTTCCCCTACTCCCTACTCCCCACTCCCTACTCCCTTTTTCAAGAAAGATATCTTATGATGTCTGATTAATAAAGGTCAGAGGTAGGGGATGCAACTTACACCGCAGGAAAAAGATAAATTGTTGATTTTTACTGCTGCGCTGTTAGCGGAAAGGCGTAAGGGTAGGGGTTTAAAGTTGAATTATCCGGAAGCAGTGGCTTATATTTCTGCTGCTATTTTGGAGGGTGCGAGGGATGGACAAACAGTCGCAGAATTAATGAGTTATGGTACAACTCTGTTATCACGAGATGATGTAATGGAAGGTGTACCAGAAATGATTCATGATGTGCAGGTGGAAGCAACTTTTCCTGATGGGACAAAGTTGGTGACAGTGCATAATCCGATAAGATAGGTATCACGCACTCGACACAAAGGCGCTAAAAAGATGATTCCAGGGGAAACGATCGTAGGAGAAGGGGAAATTGAGTTGAATGCTGGTCGTCCTACTGTACGATCGCGAGTGTCTAATACAGGAGATCGCCCGATACAAGTTGGTTCCCACTTCCACTTTTACGAAGTTAATGCTGCATTAAGTTTTGATAGGGAACAAGCACGGGGAATGCGTCTTGATATTCCCGCAGGAACAGCAGTTCGTTTTGAACCAGGTGATGACAAAGAAGTCTCGTTAGTCCCCTTAGTTGGTAGCCGTCAAGTCTATGGCTTTAACGCCAAAATCAACGGACCACTCAACCCCTAAAAACCCTCTTCCATCAGCGTCCATCAGCGTTCATCTGCGGTTCAATATTTTGAGGACTTAACAATGAGTTACAGAATGGATCGTCGCGCCTATGCAGAAACCTTTGGTCCTACAGTAGGCGATCGCATCCGATTAGCCGACACAGAATTACTAATCGAAGTAGAACGAGATCTAACAACATACGGCGATGAAGTCAAGTTTGGTGGCGGTAAAGTTATCCGTGATGGGATGGGACAATCACCAATTTCTAACGCTGATGGTGCAGTCGATTTAGTGATTACGAATGCTTTGATTCTTGATTGGTGGGGAATTGTCAAGGCAGATATCGGCATTAAAGATGGCAAAATATTCAAAATTGGTAAAGCAGGAAATCCTTATATTCAAGATAATGTAGATATTATTATTGGTCCTGGAACTGAAGCACTGGCTGGGGAAGGTATGATTCTCACGGCTGGTGGAATCGACACCCACATTCATTTTATTTGTCCCCAACAAATTGAAGTTGCGATCGCATCCGGTATTACTACAATGATAGGTGGTGGAACAGGTCCTGCTACAGGTACAAACGCAACGACTTGTACGCCAGGACCTTGGAATATGTATCGAATGCTGCAAGCTGCTGATGCTTTTCCAGTGAACCTGGGGTTTTTGGGTAAAGGGAATACCAGCCAACCCCAAGGATTGGTGGAACAAGTGCAAGCAGGTGCGGTTGGGTTAAAGCTGCATGAAGATTGGGGAACAACTCCTGCTGCGATCGATACTTGTCTTAGTGTTGCTGATGAGTATGATGTGCAGGTTGCGATTCATACTGATACCTTGAACGAAGCAGGATTTGTGGAAAATACCATCGCTGCTTTTAAGAATCGTGTTATCCACACTTATCATACTGAAGGTGCTGGAGGGGGACACGCGCCAGACATCATCAAAGTGTGTGGGGAAGCCAATGTCCTACCATCTTCTACCAATCCCACACGTCCTTACACCGTCAATACTTTGGATGAGCATCTTGATATGTTGATGGTTTGCCATCACCTCGATCCCGCAATTGCTGAGGATGTGGCGTTTGCTGAATCACGGATTCGTCGAGAAACGATTGCTGCTGAGGACATTCTGCACGACTTGGGCGCATTTAGCATGATTTCCTCTGATTCCCAAGCAATGGGACGGGTAGGAGAGGTGATTATTCGTACATGGCAAACAGCCCATAAGATGAAGGTACAACGAGGAGAACTCAATCAGACTGATGGTGTGCAAAAAGCAGATAATTTCCGAGCAAAGAGATATGTTGCCAAGTATACAATTAATCCAGCGATCGCGCACGGGATTGCTCAATATGTGGGGTCGGTAGAAGAGGGGAAACTAGCCGATTTGTGTTTGTGGCGTCCAGCGTTTTTTGGTGTGAAACCAGAGATAGTTGTGAAAGGGGGAGCGATCGCATGGGCGCAAATGGGCGATGCGAATGCTAGTATTCCTACTCCTCAACCAGTGCATATGCGTCCCATGTTTGGTAGTTTTGCAGGTGCGCGTCACGCCACATCCTTCACGTTTGTTTCTCAAGTTGCACTAGACAGGGAGATTAAGAGTCTGTTGAGTTTGAAAAAGCAAGTCGTTGCTGTTTCTGGGACACGCCAGTTGAGTAAGCGAGATATGAAATTAAATGATGCGTTACCAAGTATTGAAGTCGATCCAGAAACCTATGAAGTCAGGGCGGATGGCGAATTGTTGATATGCGAACCAGCAACTGTTTTACCAATGTCGCAACGGTATTTTTTATTTTAAATGAGTTGGAGTCACATTTAGCAAAGAGAGCGGATTCCCCCCAGGCATAGGCATTAGTTCTTCTGAGAAGTTAAGATTAAAGTGCCGTATTCCATGTTCAACCCACGATGACTCCAAAATTAATGATTGAACCTTCATACTGGTTGGGAACAGGAATCAAACTTGAAAAAATTGACAATCTTAACCTTTTTAAGTTTACTGATGAAATGCAAGCTCGTTCAGATGAACTGCTCAAACGGAGCAAATCCGGATTAATCAAGCCAGAAGAACAAGCGGAATTAGATGGTATATCTGAATTGGCGCACATTTTTACTTACGCTAATTCTATTTTAGTAGCTGAATCAAAATGGTTTCCAACTCCATCCGAGAAATTGTCAGAAGAAGACCTCAAAAAGAACCATGTAAGGAATTAATTCAGTGCAGAAGGTTTGTATGACCTTTAAATTAAGTAAGTCGATAACCAATTAAAAGTAGTATCAGTATTACAGTGATAGCTGTGATATACACTTTCAACAAGTAAGAATATTGTTGTATACGTTCTAGTGCTTGAATTAGTCCTAAAGTTCCACCAATAAAGCAGCCTAATATTGACCATGCAACTGCTGGACGCTCAATACTAATTACTTTAAATGCGTGTGCAGTTAGATCGGTAACAATAACAAAGCTTGAACCAACCCAAGCTAGAAGGTTTACAAGCAAATTTATACTTAATCCTATTAATAACCATAAAACAAATAAAACTATTGTAATTAGTATTAATCTGCTTATAAATAATTGAAATTTGTTTCTAGAAAAATAGGGTAGATGGCTGTATGGCATTACATTAGGATTCCATCTATATGTATCTTCAATAATTTCTTCTGAATCATCGTCCAAATTTAACAATACTTTTAGTCTCAATAATAAAGCTTTTTTTAAAGATTGTAAATTATGGCGAAAATTTAACCAAATTAGAAAAAATGTAATAGCAATTATCATTAATCCAAATTTTGCATATGTTAATTGTATATTTGGAATTTCTTCAGTGATTTTGAGAGGATTAATAAATCGCAAAAAAGGAGCTTGCTTGACTTCAATTGGGTAAGATAAAATCCAAAGATTGATTGAATCTACTGATAAACTATTTTCTAAAATCAAGCGTACAAAATACATACAAATTCCTGTTGGGATACAAATTCCACTCGTGAATCCAGCAATAATATGCCAGCTCAGTGGTTTCTTAAAATGAACAGGTACTTGAAATTCCTCTCTATTAATTATTAGGATTATTTCAGCATTATAATTACCAGCTTCTAGTAAAGTTGTATCTACAAGCAGGGATAAATTTATTGATGAATTTTCAAAAAGTTGCGGCATTACTTTGAGTTGCTCCATGTTAGTTGAAGCACTTCCTTTAAGGATAACATTAGAAAATTGACAGGTAATTTTTAAGAAAGTAGTAGTTTCACGCTGTTTGTATGAAATAATTCCTAAATTTATTTTACTTGGTATACTTAGTTGAAGGTGTATAACTGTATAACTAACAAAAATGTGGCATTGCTCGCTAATCCCTTCCAAATCAATAATTATACAACCTCTATAATCTCCAAGTTCAGCATCAAGTGTATCCAATTCAAAAGTGAACGGTTCTAGAGAAGAATCAAATTGTTCAGATACTTTTACTCCAGGAAGATTAGAAACAATGACATCTCCCCATGCAAAACCACGACCCTTATTACCAATTTTTAAAGAATATCTTTTTTGAAATCCAACTGGAACTTCACCAATGTCTATCTCATTTGGGTCAAAAAAAATTTTTGGGTAAGGGTCTATACTTTCATATTCACACAGATACCGCACAAAAATCTCAATGCCTCTCTGTTTTTCACTTTGATAAAAGTCAACAATTTTTTGTACTAAGTTTGCTAAATCTGTTTTTCCGCGTGCGAAAAGCCATCTCTCAAAATAACTGTTAAATAGGTAATCTTCTGCTTCGATAGGATACCGTTCACATAAATTTATTAAATCAAAAATTGATGAGGCTTGTCCATGCTTAAACTTGAATCTATGTGGTTTTATAGCTTCTTCTAACTCTTGATTACGAAATTCTGTACTAGCATTTAAAAACTCTCTATCTTCTGTGTTTAAATTAACATTTTCTGACCATTTCTTTGCTTCCTGTAGTACTTCCCCACGTAATAACTGTGATTTGTCCTGACGGTTCGTGGCTAACCAAGCTGTTATTGCTTTATGATAAAAAGGTGGTCGTATATCTGCAAATGAGTTTTCAACCCAATTCTGGTTAAAAACACTCTTATAAATTTTGTTGTATACATTTAACTTGCCGTGTCGCTTGACAACCAACCCTGACAGCCGTAGCTTCATTTGTTCTTCACTACTGTCAGCTGTAATATGTCCTCCTCGTAGAATTTGTTGATATAACCCAAGTAGCAGGCTTGTAATTTGTTTATCACTAAAAAGGCGATTGCGTATCGTCTTCAAATGCTCTGGTTCATCCTGGGATTCCCAATTTTCAATTACTAGCCTTCTTACTAACCGATCGAGCCATTTAGTTTCTTTACCAAAGGTAACAACATTTTTAGGTGTAGACGACTGGGAGCAAAGAGATCTAAGTACAAGGTCACATAATTTCTGGGTGAGAAATGGTTGTCCTCCCGTCCAAGTTAATATTTGTTTAAGAATTTCTTGAGGATTCTCTACTTTACTCTCTAATCCCTTGGTTAAAGGTTGAATTTCATCCAATTGAAAACCATTTAATTCTATTGCTTGACCAATATTAAACGGTGTACGCTCTTTGTCTTGAATCAAATCAGAAGGAGTTGCGACCCCTAAAAGACAAAATGTGAGGCGTCTGTATTCTGGCTGAGCAGCACGTTGGTTATAACAGTGCCGGAGGCAAGCAAAAAAATCATCAGTGGAAAAATTTAGACTTTTAACACTATCAATTTCATCAATAAAAATTACAATATACTGAGCAATTTGAACAAGCAAAACTTCTTCGATAAATTCACTAAACCGTTGTAAAGGAGAAATAAGGTCGTGTTCGCGCCACCATTCTTTTAAGTTAAACCTTCCTGATATTTGAAAATTATTAACTAAACTACGAATTAAACCTGCATACCATTGATCTGGCGTAAGGTTCTGACTACCAATCTCTGTTAAGTCAATAAGAGCACAGGCTACGCCATTAGCTTCCAACCGTCTCATGGTTTGCATCCCAAGGCTAGACTTACCCATCTGCCGTGAGTTCAGAACATAACAGAAATCTCCTGCCTTCAAAGCTTCATACAATTGATTATCTGCCTGCCGCTTCACATAAGTACGAGAATCATATGGTAAAGTACCTCCTACATGGTACTTGTAAGCTGTTTGTTCTGGATTCATCAGTTAACCCTCAGGCGATCGCGAAAATATTGTCTGTATAAATTGCACAAAGGTTGAACATAATTGCCTGTGTATTTTACTAACCCCTTACTGTGTAACTGAGATGCATACCCTGCTTTTATCCTTACAGGTTTACTAGCGTCAACGACTTCTTTCATTGCAGTCAGCAGTTCTTTATTTTTCTCTAACTTAGATAAATGATGAAGAAGATGATCGCGGTACAAACCTTCTTCGGTAGGGGCAATTGCTAGTAATTGTTCCAGTGTTATCTTACGACATGCTATTGAATATAAAGCTACTCGCACAAGATAAGGATGCCCTCCTACCATCGCCATGAGTTTCTCGATCTGCTCTCTAGTCCAATTTAGTCTATGCCTTTGCGCTAAATCCAGAACTTGTAGCTCATTAAGTTCTGGCAACTCAATAGGTAATCCCACATTGAATGGAGACTGATTGATATCTCTGGGAATATAAGCCGCTTGAGAGTGGACAATTACCAGCCGCATCGTCTGCCAAATTGTGTTATTCTTTGCACGCTCATGCCAAGCGCGAAGCAACGCGAAAAAGTCATCAGCAATTGATTGATGTGCAAAAATTCGATCTACATTATCTAACCCTAGAATTAAAGATTGATCGATTTCTTTTAGAAGATAATCTTCGAAATACTCTGTACAGTTATCTTTGCTGCCAAAAATCTCGTCCCAATAATGCTCCAATTTATTAGCTAGTCTTAACCTTCGTCCCACATTTGCACAAAACCTCTGCAAGAACTTATCTAGGTTCGTGAGTTCATCTCTACCTGCCATTTGCCGAAAGTCAATAGAGACTGTTTGGTAACCTTGAGTTTGTCCATGTTGAAGAATTCGGCTCATTAATGAAGTTTTGCCCATTTGCCAGGGAGCTTTGATTCGGATTAATGCTCCAGGCTTAGCAATCATTTGATAACATTCAGATTCTCTGGGAGGGCGATCTACATAAAAATGCGAATTCAAAGCCACAGGACTGTCATCCGGTGATTCAAGTTCTATCACTGGTAAAAGGTTCACCTGCTTACCTAACTCAAACCATGCTTCATAGAGAACTTTAGTAGGAATCATAAAAGCGGCTTTAGTCTCTAATCGGTTAATTTCTGCAGCCACCGCCATTCCTGCTATGCCTTGTAGGTGTTCATTCCAAATTGGCGCACCACTAAAACCTCGCTCCAATGCATAGCCTTGTTGTTTTACATCTTCCAGTTGTACCCAACCGTTACTGATACCAGCACGTAATTCTCCAGAAGCCCACGCTCCATTATGTTGGGTAAGCGGAAAGCCCAAAACTCGAAAAGGATGCCCCCAAAAGTTTTCAGCAAATACCAATTGCGCGGGTTGTGCTGTGTCTGGTGGAGAAGTTTCTAGCTCTAATCCTGCAATGTCTTCTGCACATTCACTAGGATTTACTGGTCGCCAGAACACGACTTTAGCTTTGAACAACTGCTTTGCCGCTACTATCGGAAAGTCCAAGCTGATTGATTGTTCTGGTTTTTCAACAATTGTTCGTGCAAGAGATAAAGCATCTGCTACTACATGAGCACAAGTCAGGATGTGCTTTTGGGAAACCAAGAAGCCAGCACCCACAACTTTATTATTGTTTGAGTAAATTCTGACTACTGAGAACTCAAGCGGTGCGGTCATCTTTTGACTCCCGTTTCCACTTCAGGATAATTTCATAGTTGACCTCACCACTGCCGGAAGCAATTACTGCCCCTAACCCAGCAACAATCTTGACACCAAACTTGACTTCTACTTCATCTGCAGGCTGTTGTAAACTACGCACTTTAGTGAGAATCACATTTGCTACAGGCTTAATTTTGTCCAAGGCAGACTCGAAAGTTTGATTCGCTTTTTCCACAATTTCATCTCGTAAACCAATGCGATTGTCTATTGCTGCTGGCTCATCAACCTCTACAAGAATTGAGTCACCGTTTTCTAGTGGAAATTCAATTATGCGCTTCACTATAAACCTCTACACAAGAGTTATTAAAGAATTTGGCTGGTACTAACTGTAAACCGTAAATTTACCTCTTTTGTGTCTTTATTTGTTTAGATACTCATTAACCTGGTCTAAGCTTTACTCCCAACAATAATTAACTTGACAAAATTCAATGATTGTGTACTTTTATTTTGAGATGTCTAGTCACATTAGCATGATTATACTACGGTTACTATGTATTCGTACTTGCTAAGCTAGGCGTTGTAAAATATACTATCTATCGGCAATAACTCACCGTATTGCTCAATATATGGGGTGCGCTTTTCAAAGTTACAACTTCTCATTTAAATGCAACAATTGACAATTTCATGACCGAACAACGCACTGATTATGATAATCCTTGGAAAGAAGTTATTGAAAGATTTTTTCCTCGCTTTTTAGAATTCTTTTTCCCTGATGCTTACGCTGTCATTGATTGGACTCGACCTCCTGAATTTTTAGACACAGAACTGCAACAGCTAGAACCAGATGCAGAAATTGGTAAGCGACTTGTAGATAAAGTAGCCAAGGTTTGGTTAGTTGATGGGGAAAAGGCTTGGATATTGATTCATATCGAAGTTCAAGGACAATACGACAGTCAATTTACTCAACGGATGTACATCTATAATTACCGTTTGTTTGACCGCCACAAACAGAAAGTCATCAGTTTAGCGGTTTTGGCTGACGAAGAAATTTCGTGGCGACCTTCAAGTTATGAATACGTCTTAGCAGGATGTCGCGTCAGACTAGAGTTTCCTATCGTAAAACTTCTGGACTATGAGGCGGAATGGCAAACTTTAGAACAAAGCACTAATCCTTTTAGTGTAGTTGTCATGGCGCATTTAAAAACAAAAGCAACGCATCGAAACCCAGAAAATCGGTTACAGTGGAAATTGAACATAGTAAAAAGATTATTTGAACAGGGCTATAGTCGGGAAGATGTTCTAGGTTTATTTCGGTTCATTGATTGGATAATGGTGTTACCAGAAGAGTTGGTACGTAGTTTTAAACAAGAAGTGAGAAGTTACGAGGAGGCTCGAAGAATGCGGTATGTCACAAGTGTTGAACGTTTGGCAAAAGAAGAAGGTATGGTTCAAACGGCAAGAGAGCATATAATGAAAATTCTCCAAACTCGATTTGGAGTAGTACCTGAAGCAATTGTGACAGTTGTTAATGGAATCGAGGAGCTATCTCTACTGGAAAACCTTTTTACAAGCGCTATTACCATTGGTTCTTTAGAACAATTCCAACACCTTCTTAACGAAAGTACCTCTGGAGCTAGTTAGAAATTGAAAATAGTAAGCACTTCATCTGAAAAAACGTAAAATTTCTTAACGAAAGTACATTTTAGAAAAACTATTATGCTCACAAGATACATACAAGCTGCTTTGCGTCAAGCCAAGTATAAGATTTTGTCAGATGACGGCACATTCTATGGAGAAATACCTAACTTTCAAGGCGTTTATGCTAATCAAGATACGCTTGAAGCTACTCGTGAAGAACTAGCTGAAGTTTTAGAAGAATGGATTTTGTTGCGTCTTTCCTGTAATCTACCATTACCTATTGTTGATGGTATTGAATTATCTATCAAGGAAGTTGCATAATGCCTACCTTCGGACCCATTAAGCGTTCTGACTTGATCCGCTATTTAAGGCAACTGGGTTTTGAAGGTCCCTATTCAGGTAGCAGACACCAGTTCATGCGAAAGGAAGACATCACGGTGTGGCTACCAAACCCTCATAAAAGTGACATCGGTAAGGGGCTTTTGGCTGAGATATTACGGCAAGCTAGAATTGATAAGGATGAGTGGGAAGTATTGTGATTTTTGAAGGACAATTTTAAAACAAAGGTATACTGCGAGCAAACAAGAATGTTATTCATTAATAAAAAAATTGTTACAGATGAAGCGATGCATCCAGTTGCAGTGCTTATTGATTATCAAGATTGGCAAAGAATTCAGCAAATATTTAGAGACTTACCAAGAACAACAAAAAGAAGAGTTGAATCTCAATAAGTATGTAGGTGTAATTACACTATCTCAAGAGTCATTGGAGTACCAGCAGCAAATTAGGAATGAGTGGAAGTGTTACCAATCCTCACTCTATTGGATACTAATGTAATACTCGATCGCATTAATTTTGATGGGCTGCCAGATCCCCGACTTCTTTGAGAAGTCGGGGATCTGAAGTTCAAATAACTACTCTACCATTTTCATACTTTCTTTCATAGCTGTAAACCGCTCTCGCCAACTTCCATTTTTTTTTAAATAATTTGCAATTGATTCATCATTAAAAACTTGATTCGCTAATTCTAAAAATTCGTTTCTCTCTTCTTTGGTAAGAGTATCGTTATTATTGAGGCTACCAACCGATAGATAAGGATGACCTCCAGCATCTAAATGTCGTTGTCTTGCAATGTTTCCAAGTTCTACCATTCGGCGGATTTGTTGTTGCTTACTCTTATCGTTAGTTGTTGTCATCACTTTGAACCCACTCTACAGGATAAATTTCTCCATCTTGGGTAATTACTGCTACTGGTAAAACAGGACTGAGAGTAGCAATAAACCATAAACTGCTTTAAGATTACCGCTCTTCTTCTCTTCTTTCTTCGCGTACTTTGCGTCTTTGCGGTTCATTTAAATAGATACTCTTCAAGCAGGAAGGGAGTAATCCTTTTTTAAAACTAGTACTTGACCACATCGATCGCGAAGGGTTGCCAGATCCCCGACAACTTCTGCGAAGTCGGGGATCTAACTACTTAACGGTAAAAATGGAAATAATAACACAAATAACTAGTGTCATATACTAACCTAGTATTACTCCACCTCTCCCGTTTCTCTCTTATATGAACTCCTTATCTTCAAAGCCCGACAAAATTCTTGTTGTGGATGATTCTCCTGATAATGTATTTCTCATCAAAACCATACTAGAAGAAGAAGGCTACACCGTTAGTACAGCAGAAAATGGTATTTCAGCGTTGGCAGAACTGGAAACGTCAACTTGTGACCTAGTACTGTTAGATTTGATGATGCCAGGAATGGATGGTTATGAAGTGACTAAGCATATCCGGGGAAATAAGTCATTGCCTTTTCTTCCCATTCTGCTGATTACCGCCCATGATTCACCTAATGTTGCTCAGGGCTTGGATTTGGGCGCTGATGATTTTATTCGCAAACCCGTGACGGTAGATGAATTACTCGCACGAGTGCGATCGCTTCTCCGCCTCAAACATACTATAGATGAACGGGATGAAATTGATCGCCAACGGCAAGATTTTGTCTCTCGCCTCACTCATGACTTACGCACACCCTTAGTGGCTGCTGATAAGATGCTGATGCTGTTTCAGCAGGGTGCATTGGGAAATCTCTCAGATCAGATGCAAGAAGTTATTGAGATTATGGCTCGCAGTAATGGCAATCTGTTGGCTATGGTCAATACTTTGTTAGAAGTTTACCGTTTTGAAGCGGGTCGCAAAAAAATGGCATTTCAGCCCGTAGATCTTCCCAATCTACTCAGTGAAGTTGTTGGTGAATTAAATCCACTGGCTGTAGATAAAGGACTTGCACTTCATCTAAAGTTGAGTGAAAACACTGGTACAGATAAGGTAATGGCAGATCGTCTGGAACTCCATCGGCTCTTTACCAATCTTGTAGGTAATGCCATTAAGTTTACAGACAATGGGTCAGTCACTCTCCGCCTCACATCAGCAACCGCATCCGATCAATTCATAACTGTTGAAGTGACAGATACGGGTTCGGGGATTTCTCTTGAAGAACAGACAACTTTGTTTGAGCGATTTCGCCAGGGAAGCCATAAGAGTTCTGGAAGCGGATTGGGGTTATACCTTTCTCGGCGAATTGTTGAAGCACATCAAGGCACCATTATCGTTCATTCGGAGGTAGGCAAAGGCAGTGTATTTACTGTAAAACTACCCGTAAAACAGTAGTTGGGGCGATCAAAAAGATGAATACTCAAGTATCAATTGCTGATATCATTGCTCGGCAACGAGAATTTTTTAAAACTGGTAAAACAAAAGACGTTGGTTTTCGACTAGAACAGTTAAAAGTTCTCAAACAAGCTGTCAGTGAAAATCAAGAAGCTATTCTTCAAGCGTTGAAAGCAGATTTGGGCAAACCAGAGTTTGAGGCTTATGGTACAGAGATTGCAACTATTAAAGAAATTACTCGCGCTATCAAACATCTCAAAAATTGGACTAAACCTCAAAAAGCACCTGTTTCACTACAATTCTTTCCGGCTTCAGCAGAAATTTATCCAGAACCATTGGGAGTTGTTTTAATCATCGGTCCTTGGAATTATCCATTTAACTTGGTTGTCTCCCCCTTAATTGGTGCGATCGCAGCAGGTAACTGTACAATTATTAAGCCTTCAGAAATTGCACCTCAGACCTCTTTTGTTATTAATAAAATTATTCAGAAATACTTCGACCCAGCATATATCAATGTGGTCGAAGGAGGCGTGGAAATCAGTCAGCAACTCCTTGCAGAAAAATTCGACCATATATTCTTTACTGGTGGAACATCTGTAGGCAAAATCGTTATGGAAGCAGCTGCAAAAAACTTAACGCCAGTGACTCTAGAATTGGGTGGCAAAAGTCCTTGTCTTGTGGATTCTGACACTAACCTCGAACAAGCAGCTACACGCATTGCTTGGGGTAAGTTTTTGAATTCCGGACAAACTTGTATTGCACCTGATTTTCTTTTAGTTGATAGAAAAATCAAAGAAAATTTGTTAGTAGAAATTCAAAAGCGTCTGAAAGAATTTTATGGAGATAATCCAGCGACCAGCCCCGATTATGCCAGAATTGTCAATCAAAGACATTTTGACAGGTTAGTTAATCTTATCAAAGATGGCGAAATTCGCATTGGAGGAGAAACGAATCGGGAAGAGTGTTATATTGCTCCCACAGTGCTCGATAATGTTTCTCTAACAGATCCAGTCATGCAGGAAGAAATTTTTGGTCCCATTCTTCCTGTTATTGAATATACCAATGTACAAGAAGCAATTGACCTCATTAATGCTCGACCAAAACCCCTGGCTTTGTACTTGTTTTCCAATAATAAAAGCCTGCAACAACAAGTCCTTCAGGAAACTTCATCTGGTGGAGTTTGCATCAACGACACACTATTACACTTTGGCATCTCATCCTTACCATTTGGTGGCGTCGGTGATAGTGGTATAGGTAAGTATCACGGTAAAACGAGTTTTGATACATTTTCCCATTACAAAAGCGTTTTACACAGATCTTTCCTGTTCAACTTTAAATTGCTTTACCCTCCCTATAAGGAGAAATTATCTCTGTTGAAGCGATTTTTTAGTTAAGAAAATTAAAGAATGATGAATTATAAAATTTTCATAATTCATCATTCATCATTTATAAGCTGCTGTAGCGTTCTTCCGCCCAAGGTTCTCCACGGCGATGGTAGCCATTGCGTTCCCAAAAGCCAAGATCCTCTTTTTCTAGGAACTCCAAGCCATTAATCCACTTAGCACTTTTCCAAGCATAGAGGTGAGGCACAACTAATCGCAAAGGACCCCCATGTTCAGCAGGTAACGGTTCGCCAAAGACTTGAAAAGCAAAGAAGTTTTCTTCTCTAACAAAGTCTTCCATTGATATATTGGTGGTGTAGCCGCCGTAGCAGTGTTCCATGACATGGGCTGCTTTGGAATCTACCTCAATAGATTTCATGAAGTCTGTTACCTTAATGCCAGTCCATTTGACATCAAGCTTTGACCAACGGGTAACACAGTGAAAATCGGCTGTGAATTCGGAATGGGGTGACTCCATGAAATCTGACCATTTAAAGGTTTTCGGTGTTGCTAAACCCCAAACCTTAAATTCCCATTCCTCTATATTGATTTGAGGCGTTGCACCATAGGTTAGCACGGGAAATCCCTTTGTTAGGTGCTGCCCGGGTGGAACGCGATCGCCTTCTTGTTGTGTCGGCTTCTGAAAAAACTTTCCTAGCATACTATGTAGAAATATAGCTTTTCTGAAGACACTTTACCTTTTATATAGTTATTGGGAAATCAATCATAGGGCATGGGGCATTGTCAAAAATAATTTGTTTGCTATTTTCTCTTCCCCATGGACATTGCCCATTTCCCAATTCCCAACGTTACTATTCCTCTTCTTCCTCTTCTTCAGCAGTTGGATAGACAAAGGTGGAACGTCCAGTCAGAATTGATTTGCCCAGAGAGATGGCTTTCTGAGCTTGAATTGTAGCTTTGTGTCTCCAGGTAGCTCGACGTTTATCTCGTTTCGATTTGGATGTTTTCTTCTTTGGAACAGCCATGTTTGCGGATACTGCAATTTTTGACAACCTCACTATTGTATGCTAACAAAAGGCTGAAGTGTAAAGTATCCTTTATCCTTATTTTGCTGGTGGTATAGCAGTTCCCCCTCCTGCTTTGGGATCGGCAGTTTGAGGTGCGGGTGCTGGGGGATTTGTCGGTTCTGGGTTAACATCCGGGGTGATGGAAAACTTGCCTCCAAAAAATAGTAGTGATCGCGCTGTTTTAAAGTAAGTTGCCCAAAGCTTTGCATCTGGACGTGTACGCCATTGCGGACGGCTGACTTTCAATTCTAGAACTGGTGCGATCGCTCCATAATTTTGTACGGAAACCATGATCGAAACGTCTGTAACTAAAATATCTTGGTCAAAACTGCGTTGAGCTGCTGCTCTAGCAGCCGTTTCTGCTCTAGTTAAGAGAGTTTCGTAATTTTCCTCAGGAAAGCAGTCAATGGAAAGGTCAACTCTGGCGGTGTAAGCTTGTACAATTTGGGGGGCAAGTGCAACGCTTGCTATCCACAAAGGAACCCCACTACTCAACACAAGCACAGCAGAAGCTATCCGGATTTTCTTGCCAATGACTAGCATAGATGGAATGAGTGCTTTGAATGGACTGGTTTGAAAAAGAATAATCCTTGATGACTGAAAAACATTGCTCCTCTTCATAACTCTATGGCTCCTCAGGTGATAACCTTAATGTGAATTTACAAAAATAAGTATCAATAATGAAAATTTTATACTTCATAATTGAAGATTTTGGCTTCAGTACAATTATCAGTAATCAGTGACTGGTCACTGGTCACTGGTCACTGTTAAATAGCAAACAATAACTAAACTCAGAGCGCGATGGCAAACAACTGGGCGATCGCCATAGGCATCAATCAATATCATTTCTACCAACCCTTGGGTTATGCTCAAGCAGATGCTGAGGCTGTCAAAGATTTTTTAGTGACACATGGCGGTTTTCTACCCCAACAGTGTCTGTTGATGACGGATACTTCGCCACCTTTTAGAGATAGGTCAACAATTCCTACTAAGGAAAACATTCTGCTGTTGGTTGAAGATTTGGTAGCAACTGACTTTCAACCTCAAGACCGAGTGTGGTTTTTCTTTAGCGGTTATGGCACCAACGCTAAAGGACAGGATTACTTAATGGCGATGGATGGAAACCCCAATCACATTGAGGAGACCGGCATAGACTTACGCTCTATTATGCAAAGCTTGCAATTTGCTGCACTTAATGCGTTTATCCTGCTTGATATTAACCGTGCTACTGGCTCTCAAGCAGATGCTTTTGTTGGTCAAGAATCGGTGGAATTAGCAAAAGAATTACAAATTCCTACTATTCTTTCTTGCCAACTAGAAGAATTTTCTTATGAAAGTAGCGAATTAAGTCATGGATTCTTTACAGCAACGCTTTTAGAAGCTTTGCGTTTCGGTCATGGCAGCAGTTTGACGAATTTAGAAAACTACCTCAGTGTTCGCACACCAGAATTGTGTCAGCATCACTGGCGTCCTACACAAAATCCGATTGTTGTCTCTACCTTAGAAGGGCAAATTATCTTGCCCCAATTTGATGATAAAAGGGACAAAAAAAGCGCATCTGCTGTTGCTCGATCCGAGTTTACACCACTTGTACTAGTCGCTCCCTCTCTTGGGGAGGAAGTGAAGAGTAGAGGATCTGGGGCGCTGAAAACTAGGGGAGCAGAGGAGCAGGGGAGCGGGGAAGAAAATTCTACTTTGTCCTCTACGTCCCTCGCTCCCTCACTCCCCCCCTCCCTCACTCCCTCCCTCCCTCACCCCACTTCTGCCAAAAAAGCAACAAGCTCTTTTCTGCCAAAACTTCTGTTTGGCAGTGTGGTGACGATGCTACTTTTATGCATCATCGCAGTTGTTGTTCTCCACGAACGGGTGGGATTGAGATTAGGTAAGCTTTTGCCTGTGTCTTCAAAAACTGATACTAATGGGGATCGCGATGCTGTTGGGGTTTCACCAAAAGCCCCTACTGTTGCAGTTACAGCATCGACGCCATCAGATCTTCAAGTTAGTCCTCAACCAACTCTCCAACCAACTTCTAGTTCGGATGAGTCTCAAAAGCGAATTATTGCCCTGGCGGACTTGGAAAAGATGTCGCTGACTCCAGATCAAGCCAGCAATTTACGCTTGGCGATTATCAAGGCTCGTGAAATTCCACCAAGCGATCCCCTTTACCAACAAGCTCAAGCCGATATTGAGGTTTGGAGCCGGATAATTCTGGAGTTAGCGGAAAATCGTGCTAAGGAGAAGCGTTATTCAGATGCGATCGCTGCAGCGCAATTAATTACAAAAGAGGAATCAATATTCTCTAAAGCACAATTCCAGATGAGGCAGTGGCGGCTCATGGCAAAGCAGTATATGAGTAACACAACTCTCGTCGATGCTGCTAGCGGCTTAGTTCAGCCCGGACAGGCTTCTACATACAATCGTGCTATCGAGGTTGCTAAGAAGGTGCCACAAGGTCAACCAGGCTTTGACGTTGCTAAGAAATCTATTGACACTTGGAGCGAAAAAATTTTCGAGCTTGCTCAAAGGCGTGCTACCCGAAGAGAGTTTAAGTCAGCTATTGACACTGCCGTGCTAGTACCAGAAGGGACAGCCGCCTATAAAGAGGCTCAGGAAGCCATTAAAAAGTGGTCAAAAACTAATTAGTGCTAATTGTTAGTGGTTAGTGGTTAGTTGTTAATTGTCAGTCTTCTAGAGCCATTAGCCATTAGCAATATTGCGTTACATCTTCACCGCATTCGTCGGCTAAATAACATAATGCGCGAAAACGCAAGCTTACCACTTCATCATACAAAGGGTTGAGCTTGCACAATGGCGGAATGTGAAATAGGGTTTTCCCAAATAGCTTGATGTCTCGCTCAAACGGGCATTGAGATGGGATCGATTTGCACAAGCGATGCGCTAGTTCGCGATTTTGTACTTGAAAATTGTCTAACCACTGCCGTAAAGGCTTGAGAATATCAAAGTGAGGTTTGGGAGAAGGACCTCGCAGCCCGACTGCTTTAGCCTCATTCTCTGGGGCTGGATTTAGCGATACCCAGCTTGCAAAAAAAATCCTTTTTGGGGTATTATGGTATACCTTCATTCTGCACTCCTCTATTTGATTGAGGGTCTTTAACCGCCTGCTGAAAATCTACAACATTGCGATGACTCATCCCGGAAAAATCTTGTCCCGACTGAGATACAATCTGACAATTTGTACAACCTGATGATTGAGTAGCTTTTGGCATCAGAGCCTGCTTTATATTAAGTCAAGTTAACAACAATTTCCTTTAGATCGGAAGTGTGGTACTAGCATCTTGTTTATAACTTGACACAACGATTAAATTCTAATGAAGTCATCTGCCTTTGGGTAGAGCTAAATCAAAAATTTACATAAATTTATGTTTCATTCCTTTCCCAGACTTTTTTTAAGTAAAAATACTGGAAAATAGCGCTCGGAAGTTGATTATTAGCTTCTAGCCAAACTACGTAGATTTTACATTGTTTTTAGCTTGTAAATCTTACAGCCTTATTGAAGAAAAAATATGAATATGTAAAGAAAAATAAAGTTTTACTAAAAAAAGTAAACAGCGCTCGCAAACTGCGTACATCAGAAAGTATGTCATTGGTCATTGGTCATTTGTCCCTAACCCCTATTTAATGTTGTGCTTTTGCTTCAATTTGCAATTTATGGTGTCTTAGGACTGACTTACTTGGGGTTGGCATTTGGTTTTTTCCCTGGTTTACGTATGAACCGCGCCACAATTGCCTTGGTGGGTTCGGCATTTCTAATTGCTCTGGGTGTTCTTAAGTTACAAGAAGCTTGGGATGCTATTGATGCCAAAACAATTGTGTTTCTGCTTAGCATGATGGTTGTTAATGCCAATTTATCTTTTGCTGGCTTTTTTCCGCGATCCCTGTCAGTATTGCTTAGTTTTACTCGCAGTCCATTTGGCTTAATAACTGTCTTAACTTTTGGCAGTGGTATCCTTTCTGCTTTTTTTCTCAATGACACTTTGGCCCTGGTTTTTACGCCACTCACCTTGAGCCTCACAAGGAGCTTAAATTTAAATCCGATCCCTTATTTACTTGCAGTCGCTGGGGCTACTAATATTGGTTCTGTCGCGACCTTGAGTGGAAATCCCCAAAATATTCTCATTGGTTCTTTCTCAGGTATAAGCTATTTAAATTTTGCAAGGGAATTGACTCCCATTGCTTTAATAGGTTTGGTAATTCAGGTAGGGTTGCTGTGGCTACTATACCCAGATGTGCGATCGCGTCAACCCTGCAGGCAATTGCCTATTGGTCAAGAACGTATTTATAAACCTTTGTATCAAAAAACTTTAATTATCGCTACCGGATTGCTGATTGCTTTTGCGATGGGGTTACCTCTCGCCGAGTCTGCCCTTGTTGCTGCTAGTTTATTACTAATCACTCGACGAATTAAACCACAGCGCATCCTCAAACAAGTGGATTGGAATCTGCTAGTTATGTTTTCTGGGCTTTTTATCCTTTCTAAGGTGACCCAAAAGTTGAATTTGCTTGAGCCGTTCACTCATGCAGTGCATTCACCGGCTGGTCTAGTGAGCGTGACGGCTATATTATCCAACCTGATTTCTAATGTTCCAGCTGTGCTGCTTCTCCAACCTTTAATTCCTAAAGACAGTTCCCAGTCTTGGCTGTTGCTTGCGGCGGGATCGACTTTGGCTGGAAATCTCACTTTGTTTGGATCGGTAGCTAATTTAATTGTTGTGGAAGCTGCTGCTGAGTTGGGTTACAAGCTGACTTTTTTGGAGCATTTGCGCTTTGGGTTGCCTCTGACTGTCTTAACTTTACTTCTAACTTTTTTATTGATTGGTTAGGCTCACTGATTACAGCAGTTTTCACCTAAAAATCCCTCTTTCCCACTCCCTATTTTCAAGGCTGAGCCGGGGAACGAGAGCAAAAAGCCCCCTCTCCCAATGGGAGAGGGGGTTGGGGGTGAGGGTTTAATTATGATGCGACTTGAGCCGCTGTGCGAGTGCGCCGTCTTCTACCATCGGCAACTTTCACTGGAGGCTCATCAGGAATTTGCATCAGCAATGTCACTGTTGGTTGACAATGGAGTTCTCTTTTCAGTGAGCGTGCAAGTTCTTTTTCTAGATGCTCTTGCAATCCAACCCAATCTACCTCTGGTCGATCGCTTTCATAAGAGGCGGCAAATCCCGACCAACGCACGCTAAGAATTTCTTCAAGTCGTTGTTGTACCCATTTTTGCAGTAGCGATCGCTCAAAACTAGTAACAACACCTCTCAGATGAATTTCTGGCTTCGCCATGAGTTTGCCAGTCCAATCTATTGCTGTTGCAATTGTGACAATGCCTTCTTCTGCCATGCGTTGCCGTTCGTGCAACACTTTGTCACTGACCATACCAATACCGGACGTATCTACCAATTCCAGTCCAGCTGGTACTTTCCCAGCAACACTGATGGAGTCTAATGTCAATTCTACAACATTGCCATTTTTGATAATGACCATGTTTTCAGCAGGAATACCCATGCTTTGAGCTGTTTGGCTGTGTTTTACCAGCATCCGGTGTTCCCCGTGAACTGGTAGGAAGAATTTGGGCTTGGTCAGGGCAATCATGAGCTTTTGGTCTTCCTGACATCCATGACCGGAAACGTGAATGCCTTTATCGCGACCGTAGATTACATTTGCCCCTTGCATCATTAATTGATCGATTACGGTTACCACTGCGATGGTATTTCCGGGAATGGGATTGGCTGAAAATACAACTGAATCTCCTTGCCGAATTCTGATGTGGGGATGCTCTTGCCTAGCGATTCTCGTCATGGCTGACATTGGCTCACCTTGAGAACCTGTTGTCAAGACCAGTACATTTTCATCGGGAAGATTGCGGACTACATGCAACGGCTGCAGTAGATTGTCCTCGCATTTGATATATCCTAAATTACGGGCATGAGCAATTAAATTGAGCATGGAACGCCCAACCACTGTCACCGTGCGTTTATACTTTTGTGCCAGATGCAAAATCATGTTGATGCGATGCACGCTGGAAGCAAAGGTTGTAACGAAGAGTCGTCCCGTGGTTTGACTGAAAACTCTTTCTAAATTTGGATAGACGGAACGTTCTGAGGGGGTGAATCCTGGAACTTCTGAGTTCGTGGAATCACTCATCAAACACAGTACGCCTTTCTCTCCGTGTTCGGCTAGCCTTTGGATATCAAAACTTTCACCATCGACTGGGGTGTGGTCAAATTTGAAATCTCCCGTATGAATGACTACGCCTAGAGGTGTATGAATGGCTACGGTAAAGCTATCGGCTATGGAGTGGGTATTGCGGATGAATTCAACAAAGAAATGTTGGCCAATTCTGACGACATCGCGGGGCTGAACGGTTTTTAACTCCGTGCGATCGCGGACTCCTGCTTCTTCTAACTTCCCTTCTAGCATCGCCAATGCTAATTTGGGACCGTAAATAACAGGAATTTCAAATTGTTTTAGGTGAAAAGCTATACCACCAATATGGTCTTCATGACCGTGGGTAACAATCATCCCCTTAATTTTGTGACGATTTTCCCTTATGTAAGTCATGTCTGGTAGAACAATATTCACCCCATGCATAGCTTCTGTAGGAAAAGCTAACCCTGCATCTAAAAGGATAATTTCATCCTCATACTCGAAAACACAGGTATTTTTGCCAATTTCATGCAAGCCACCTAATGGAATAATTTTTACGGCAGCAGACGTTTCGTTTTTTACCATTTTCTCCCTTCGTTGTTCTTCGTTAAAAATATGAGATTTTAGAGCGTTGTTTCTCTGTTGTTAAAAACGCGAGATTTAGAAGTTTTCTTGTAATAGAAACACTGGCAATCCATGTAGCTGGATGCAAATAAAAGCCACTGTGTAATGACATAGAAAAATTGTTATAACCGAGACAAATGACCAATGACAAATAACAAATGACAACCCTCACTAGTTAACTTTAATTTGCGATGACTAATTATATTAACTTTAGTCGTAGCACAGATTTTTTACCTGCGACATGGTAAAATTACACACGTTTTCTTATAAGTAACTTCAACAATAAACAACCTGCACGTATTTCACTAGTTGTTGCTAAATGAGATTGAGTTCTTGAAGAACTGTTTCTAACTTTTGACTGACTTCTGGATCTGCCTCAGTTAGTGGTAAACGAGTCGAACCCACTTTCCAACCCAAAAGGTTCAATGCTTTCTTAATTGGAATTGGACTGGTAGTTGCAAATAAAGCTTTAAACAAAGGAAACAGTTGGAGATGTATTTCCTTCGCCGACTGAGTCTGACCCGATTCAAAAGCTTGAATCATTTGCTGTAGTTGGTTACCTACAACATGAGAAGCTACGCTGACTACTCCCTTTGCCCCCACTGCTAACAAAGGTAGTGTTAACGAATCATCGCCAGAATAAATCAGGAAATCTTTTGGTGTCAACCGACGAATCTCACTCGCCTGGTCTAAATTTCCACTTGCTTCTTTTATTCCTACAATATTATCAATTTCCGCTAAACGCGCCACTGTCGGTGGTAAAAGATTTTGACTAGTGCGTCCGGGAACATTATATAACAATATTGGCACTTCCGGCGTTGCTTGGGCGATCGCCTGAAAATGCTGATAAAGTCCTGCTTGCGGCGGCTTATTGTAGTAAGGAACCACTTGCAGTGTGCCATGTACTCCTATTGTAGCTGCCTTTTGGGTAGCAGCAATTGCTTCTTTTGTGGAATTCGATCCACAACCTGCCATAACAAGAGCTTTTCCTTGCACTGCTTGCAGCACCACAGAAAATAATTGGTATTCTTCGTCCCAACTTAGGGTAGGGGATTCTCCGGTTGTGCCGCACACTACTATTGTATCAGTTCCGTTGTTCGCCAGATGCACTGCTAGTTCTGCTGCTACATCGTAATTTACACTTCCGTCTTCATGAAACGGTGCAATCATAGCGGTTAGAACTCTACCAAAATCTACCACCCTTCGTTTTCTCCTTATTTTTTGTTAGTTGCTAGTTGTTGGTTGATTGGTTGTTAGTTGTTAATACGCTACTAACCACTAACCACTGTACGGGCGCGGCGGCCTTGCGCCCCTACTATCCACTAACCACTAACTCTTGTGGCTTCAACCAACTTTTTTCAACCAACAATTCAGCAATTTGTACCGCATTTAATGCTGCTCCCTTACGGATTTGGTCACCACATAGCCATAGTTCTAAACCGCACGGGTGTGAGATGTCCTGGCGAATTCTTCCTACTAAAACTTCGTCTTGACCTGTCGCTTCGATTGGCATTGGAAAATAGTTTGCCTGCCAATTTTCCACCAATTTTACACCAGGTGCCTGCCGCAGAATTTCTCTTGCTTTCTCTGGGCTAAATTGTTCTTCAAATTCTAGGTTAATCGCTTCTGAGTGAGCGCGGAGTACGGGAACCCGCACACAAGTTGCCGTAATTCTTATACTTTGCTCCCCAAAGATTTTACGGGTTTCATTAACCATTTTCATTTCTTCCTCACAGTACCCCGAGTCATTTAATGGGGAGTTGTGGGGAAATAAATTAAATGCTAAGGGATAGGGGAATACTTCAGCCACAGGTTCCTTGCCTGCTAGGATGTCCCTTGTTTGGGTTTTGACTTCCTCCATAGCTCTAGCACCTGCACCACTAGCAGATTGGTAGGTTGCAGCTACTATCCGGCTGACGGGTATTACCTTGTGTAAGGGCCACACAACCACTGCCATTAAAATTGTGGTGCAATTGGGGTTAGCGATAATGCCTTTATGGGTTGCGGCACTTTCTGGGTTTACCTCTGGAACAACTAGGGGAACTTCCGGATTCATGCGAAAGGCACTGGAATTGTCTATGACTACAGCACCTGATGCCACAGCTTTTGGTGCCAAAACTTTCGAGGTCGAACCTCCTGCACTGGCAAGTACCAAATCCGTGTTCTCAAATACCTTGTCACTGACTGGCTCTACTAATAAACTTTCCCCTTTGAATGATCTCCTCTGCCCTGCAGTTCGCTCTGATGCCAAAAGCTTGAGATCGGAAACAGGGAAATTACGGTTTTCTAGTAATTCTAGCAACTCTTTGCCAACGGCACCTGTCGCTCCCAAAATAGCTATGCGGTAGGATTTAGACAAACTGACTTCCTCCTCTAAAATAGTGTTATGTGCAAGTTCTTGTAAAAGTTCATAATCTAGATGTGCTTGGCATATATCATATGCCTTGTCAACCTTTTAATAGATAGTTTTATTATTTTTAGCAATTGATCGTATTTCTTAATTTAATACATTTATTTTCTTAAGTTATGCTTGTGATTGCTGCATTTTACAACAATTAATAATCATTAAAGTTTCAACCCAATCAAGCACCATTATACTGCTTGTTTCCAGTTGATGCAAAAATGCATATGTCTGCACTTTAGCATGATGACAGGTATTCTCCCTATCAAGGTGCTTTATCAGAGTGATTGATGTACTATGATTCAGATGGACTTCGACAGCAAGCTAGTCGAATGTCGCAAGAACTGCGCTCAGCCCCATTAGACAGTTGTCCCTACGCTATACGCAGGTCATGCAAACTGCTGATTGAGAACCAGGATATCACGTGTCACCTCTTTGGGAAAAACTATTTGGAGGATTAATAGCTAAACTAATTTGAGATAAAGTGTCAAGAACTAAGGAACTTTCAAAGAAAAAATGTTTCAACATTCTAGTAGTGTAGGCAAGTCCCGCACTACAAGGATGAAATAATCTGTTTTTTGCAGTTCCGAAAAATTACTTAGAAAAAAAAACACCAAAACAGCGACATACGTAGAGACGAAGATGAAAGTAACCCAGGAAAAACTTCCCGCCAGTCAAGTTGGTCTGGAAATAGAAATTACCCCGGAAAAGACCAAGGAAAGTTACGAAAAAGTCATTAAAAACTTAGCGAGTACTGCAAATATTCCTGGGTTTCGTAAAGGTAAGGTGCCTCGGCAAGTATTGATACAGCGCATGGGCGTAACTCGTATTAAGGCAGCCGCGCTGGAAGAACTGATTCAAGATGGGATTGAAAAAGCGGTTAAACAAGCAGAAGTTCAAGCTATCGGTCAGCCACAATTACGATCTTCGTTTGAGGAGTTGATAAATCACTATGAACCCGGTAAACCTTTGACATTTTCTGCGTCTGTAGATGTTCAGCCAGAGGTACAGGTCAGTGATTACACGGGATTACAGCTGAAAGCAGAGGAAGTCAAGTACGACCCACAACGGGTTGAACAAGTTTTGGACGGCGAACGGCAACAAATGGCGACTTTAATTCCTGTAGAAGGAAGAGCAGCCCAACTCGGTGATGTTGCTGTTGTTGATTTCAAGGGCGTTATCGTTAAAGCAGAAGGTGAGGACGAATCCACAGAACCGCAACCAATACCGGGTGGGGAAGCAACTGATTTTCAGGTGGAGTTGCAGGAAGATAAATTCATTCCTGGTTTTATCATGGGAATGGTGGGCATGAATCCTGGGGAAACCAAAGAAATCTCGGCTCAGTTTCCAGACCCTTATGCAAATGAGGAGTTGGCAGGAAAGCCTGCTATGTTCACGGTTACGCTTAAGGAACTGAAGGAAAAAGAACTGCCGGAATTGAACGATGATTTTGCTCAAGAAGCCAGTGATTTTGAAACTTTTGAAGAATTACGCGGTTCTTTAGAAGAACGTTTCCAGAAGGAGGCAGAACAGAAAACCAAATCAAACAAGCAGGAAGCCCTGTTGGCTGAACTGGTACAGCACGTAGAAGTGGACTTGCCAGAAACGATGATTCAGGAGGAAGTGGATGCGATGCTGACACAAACAGCAGTCCGTCTTTCTCAACAGGGTCTTGATGTCAAGAAGTTGTTTACCCAAGATGTGATTCCTCAGTTACGGGAACGTTCTCGTGGTGAAGCTATTGAACGTCTCAAGCGATCGCTATCTTTACAGGAAATTGGTAAGCGCGAATCTATCGAAGTGTCCCCAGAAGAGGTGAAAGCTAGGGTTGAAGAGTTGCTAGAGCAGTATGGCGATCGCGATGTCGATCCTGACAGAGTTCAGGAAGTTGTGAAAAATGAACTGTTGTCTGAAAAAATCATGGATTGGCTCTTAGAACGAGCAACTGTTGAACTAGTGCCAGAAGGGTCTTTGAGTGCCCAAACAGCAACAGAGGAAGGTTCTGAAGTGGAAGTTGCCGAAACTGTTCCGGTGACTGAAGCAGAATTCACACCAACAGCGTCAGAACAAACGGTGGAGGTGACAGCAGAATCAGTGAGCAGCGAGCAGTGACCAGTGACCAGTGACCAGTGACCAGTAACCAATCCAAAATCCAAAATCCAAAATCTAAAATCCAATGACCAGTGACCAATTATCAAAATTTTGGCAAAAGGTCACTGAGATTTGATACTGTTTCACACGGGAGCAATTTCTATAAGGCATAATGGTTAACACATAGTTATATTGCGAATTCAGTTCTTGATTCGTAGCAGCTCTGGCTGCTGAAATTACTGTTACACTTGTTATCAAAAGTTCTTATATGCTTGTATCACAGTCGGGAAACTACCAATTGAAGAGTTCGAGTGACTTCAAGCTTTACTCCGGGCTGAGTAGTCCTAGCAACATCGTTCCGATGGTGGTAGAACAATCCGGAGTAGGAGAGCGAGCCTTTGATATATACTCTCGTCTGCTGCGCGATCGAATCATTTTTCTAGGAACGCCCATTGACGATGTCGTTTCTAACTCGATTGTTGCCCAGTTGTTGTTTTTAGATGCCGAAGATTCTGAAAAAGACATTCAACTGTACATCAATTCTCCCGGTGGTTCCGTTACAGCAGGCATGGCAATTTATGATACAATCCAGCAAATTCGTCCCGATGTGGTGACAATCTGTTTTGGATTAGCTGCCAGTATGGGGGCATTTCTGTTAACAGCAGGAACTCGTGGCAAGCGGATGTCTCTTCCTGACTCCCGAATTATGATTCACCAACCATTGGGTGGTGCTCAGGGACAAGCAGTGGACATCGAAATACAAGCCAGAGAAATTCTCTATCATAAATCTAAGTTGAATCAGTTACTGGCTCAGCACACTGGTCAACCATTAGAAAGAGTAGAAGCCGATACTGAACGCGACTTTTTTATGTCGGCAGAAGAGGCAAAAAACTATGGCTTGATCGATCAGGTCATTCTACGACAAAATCTCCCCGTTGCAGGGGAAAACGTCACCGTTCTGAAATAAGAGGCTGGTATGTCTAAGTACGACTCCCATTTAAAGTGTTCATTTTGTGGTAAGTCTCAGGAGCAGGTTCGCAAGCTAATCGCTGGACCGGGAGTCTACATTTGCGATGAATGCGTTGACTTGTGTAATGAAATCCTGGATGAAGAGTTACTAGACACGAATGGGGCAGCGTCGTCTCAACCAGCACCCAGGTCAGAACCACCTCAAAAACGTGCTCGTCGCTCTTCCAATCTCTCGTTTAATCAAATACCGAAGCCGCGAGAGGTTAAGAAGTACTTGGACGAACACGTTATTGGTCAAGAGGAAGCTAAAAAAGTTCTTTCAGTCGCCGTTTACAATCACTACAAGCGGTTATCCATAATTCAGGCGAAAGGCAGTGGCAAAGCATTGGATGATGCTATAGAACTACAAAAGTCCAATATTTTGCTCATTGGTCCCACTGGTTGTGGAAAGACTCTGTTAGCACAAACTCTAGCCAAGATTCTTGAAGTCCCCTTTGCTGTGGCTGATGCTACGACCCTAACGGAAGCGGGATACGTGGGAGAAGATGTAGAAAATATCTTGCTGCGACTGTTACAAGTGGCAGATTTAGATGTTGAGGAAGCGCAGCGAGGAATTATTTACATCGATGAAATCGATAAGATTGCTCGTAAAAGCGAAAACCCATCAATTACTCGCGATGTTTCTGGCGAAGGCGTACAGCAAGCCTTGCTGAAAATGTTAGAGGGGACGATCGCTAATGTTCCACCTCAAGGAGGGCGCAAGCACCCCTATCAAGACTGCATCCAGATTGATACAAGCAATATCTTGTTCATCTGCGGTGGTGCTTTCGTTGGTTTGGAAAAAGTGGTAGATCAAAGAATTGGTAAAAAGTCAATAGGTTTTGTACAACCGGGCGAAGGTCAAACGAAAGACAGGCGCACGGCTGATACTCTGCGTCACCTAGAACCAGATGACCTGGTGAAATTTGGCATGATTCCAGAATTCATCGGGCGGATTCCAATGGTAGCAGTGGTAGAACCGCTAGATGAGGAAGCACTCATGGCGATTCTGACCCAGCCCCGCAGCGCTTTAGTAAAGCAATACCAAAAACTGCTGAAGATGGACAACGTTCAGCTAGAGTTCAAGCAAGAAGCTTTGCGAGCAATTGCTCAGGAAGCATACCGTCGTAAAACAGGTGCGAGGGCGCTGCGAGGTATTGTTGAGGAACTGATGTTAGATGTGATGTACGAGCTACCCTCCCGTAAAGACGTGACTCGTTGCACGGTAACGCGGGAGATGGTAGAGAAACGTTCAACGGCTGAATTGTTGGTGCATCCATCTTCACTACCAAAACCAGAATCGGCATAATAGTCATTAGTCCTTTGTCATAGTCATTTGTTAGACAAAGGACAAAGGACAGATGACCAAGGACAAAGGACAAATGTCATACGTTAGTGTTCGTGGTGTTGAGCATTATTACGAGTGGATAAAAAAGCCATCTGAGGTGCTAGAGAAACCTGTGATGGTTTTTGTCCATGGTTGGGCTGGTTCTGGTCGGTACTGGCAGAGTACGGCACAAGTTTTATCAGAACAGTTCGATTGCTTGCTCTATGATATGCGTGGCTTTGGGCGTTCCTATGGGAAACCAACTATAGCTCAAGCAAGTGAGTCTGTTGCTGAATCTTTTGAATCGCGATCACACTCAGCTGAATCTCAAGCTATTAAGGAGTTAACTTATGAGCTTGAGGAATATGCTAGGGATTTGGCAGCTTTGTTAGACACGTTGCAGCTTCAACGAGTGTATATTACGGCTCATTCTACGGGAACGTCAATTGTGACGTTGTTTCTGAATCTTTACCCGCAAAGAGTGGAAAGGGCAATTTTGACTTGCGCTGGAATTTTTGAGTACGACGAAAAAGCGTTTGCAGCCTTTCATAAATTTGGTGGCTATGTTGTGAAATTCCGCCCGAAGTGGTTGGCGAACATACCATTGATTGACCGAATGTTTATGGCGCGGTTTTTGCGTCGTCCTATCTTGGCTACAGAACGTAAAGCTTTTTTGGAAGATTTTCTGGTAGCTGATTATGATGCTGCTTTGGGAACTATTTTTACAGCAGTGAGTAAAGCTGCAGCTGAATCAATGCCACAGGCGTTTGCTGAGATAACAGTGCCTACACTTCTGATTTCTGGAGAGTATGACAAAATTATTCCGGCTGAGATGGGGCGTCAAGCAGCAGCATTGAATGAGAATATTGAATTTACGGTTATTCGAGATACGGCGCATTTTCCCATGTTGGAAGATGCGCCTAATTATTTGTCGCGGGTGCGTGAGTTTTTGCAGTTGGAGAGTCATACCATTTTGGATTTGGGATTTTAGATTTTGGATTGAGAAAGTTGTCCCATTTTGGATTTGGGATTTTAGATTTATGAAAACACGTAGGTTGGGTTGAGGAACGAAACCCAACATTTACAGACATTTGTTGGGTTTACCCAACCTACAAAAATTCTTATCCGAGCAGTATTGCATTCTGTTTTCCAATTGGTATTAAGTGGGTATTACAGGAACTTAGCAAGGAATGACACAAACTACAGCAATTACGGAAGCGATTACCAGTTTGGCTGATGTCCAAAATCGTTTTGGCTTAGTGCGAATTGAGGATGAGCAGTTTTTTCCTGAGTGGTATGAGGGATTGCCTGAAATTACGGAAGTGGAAAAAGCGTCTTTGGATGAACTGCGGCGTAGATATTTATATCATCGTACTGCGGGGGATTTGTTAGAGGGGACAGTGTTATTGTTAGTGGTGTCACCTTTGTTGGGAGTGGCGGGATTTTACGATCCTCCTTTTATGATTAAGGCAGAACCGTCTGTGGATTTGGTGCTGAACGATGGAGAAGAGGTGCTGCGCGGACGGATTGATGTTTTGGTTGTGCAAAGTCAGTTTTGGGTTATGGTGGTGGAGTCTAAAAAAACTGCGCTTTCGGTTGTGTCGGCTTTACCGCAAGCACTGGCTTATTTGATGGCTAACCTTTACCCTAGTAAGCCTGTGTTTGGTATGGTGACGAATGGGGATGATATTTTATTTGTTAAGTTGAGTCAGGCTGGGAGTCCTCAGTATAATTTGTCGCGGGTTTTTACTCTGTTTACGTCTGCTAGAGAGCTTTACAGTGTTTTGCAAATTCTTAAGAATATTGGTCGTAGGAATTAGAGTTTTAGGGGGAATGGAACCGCAGATGAACGCGGAAGAACGCGGAGGAATTTTGCTGACATTGTGTTGAAATGTAGGTTAAGATTATCACAATTTATGTGTAAGTAAGATGGCGGAAACTGGCAAAGTTAGAGTTGCTAAGGATAAGGCTGATTTGGTAAAAGCTTTAACTTCGGCTGATGGTGCAACGGGTCTTTTCCAAACTTATGCTGATGCGATCGCTTTTGCTGCGGTTTTGGGTGCGAAGCATAAACGGCGTGTGGCTTTGGGGGAAATATCTAAACGGGAACCTGCTCCTGTAGGACAAGAAATTTTTGTATCTAGAGGATACGATCTAGTCATTAAGTTATTGGGAGTGACTGCAACTCAAGATATTAAAATTCTCTCTTCTCAAGAGGAACAGTTTGAAGATGAACGTCTCCGTATTTTTGAGGAGTATGCTAACGGTGGTTTAGAAATTTTACAAGCTGAGGTTCGAGGTACGGTGGATTATTTGGAGCGTATTTTGTTGCTTCTTAGTTCTGAAAAATTTGAGCAAGAAGAGGAAGACGAGGAATTTAATTTAACTAAATTCCTGTCTTGAGTTGTAGCTTATATTATGTTCAGGTAAATGAAGTACATCGGTAGGGGCGCAAGGCATTGCGCCCTTACAACAATCTGACCTCACTTAGTTGTAATCTGCTGTAACTAATAAGCTAGCTCCATTCCAGTTTATTTTTTACCATCTTTACTGCATCAGTTACAGCATTTGCAGCAGTTGCTAGTTTATATGGTTTATTTGGATTTTTAGATTGAGGATCTATCCTAACTATATTATTTCTCCACAAATCGGAGTCTCTTGACCAATTAATTTGTGCTAGTTGGGAAATTTTTTCTTCATCGAAATAATTGCTTTCAGGTGAGTAAGTGCAGTATAGTAAACGTCCTAAAACTTCCAATCCAGCACTCACACCTAGTAAACAATTTTCTCGAAAATTTACTATATCATTAACTGTTAATTCTTGAATGCTTTTAGCAAAAATATATTTGGTATTTTGGCATTCTGAAAAAAACTGATTTAGGCATTCAACCAAAAATTCAGAATTCTCTGTAACATCAGAATCTTGTAGTTCATCATTTGGGTTATTAGTAAAAACGCAACTCACAAATCTAGCTAGAAAATTCATCGTATAAATTAGCTTATTTTTAGCTGAGGGAGTTGATTTAACCTTTTCTGTTTTACCAGAAAACATTGGTACTCTGTCAATTAATTCTTTAGTAATACCAACTCTACCAGAATACTCTCCAAACGATAGCAATAAAGATTTATCTAACGTTCTAGTTTGAGCCATGTCTCGAAAATCTGTTTGGCACTGGCGAAAATCACCTTCTAAAACTAAAGTAATAGGAAAATCATGATCGGCAATTAACTCGCTTTCAGAGCTTTCCATTAATTCGTGAATAGCTCGTTTTCTATGCTGTCCGTCAGTAATATCTAGCTTAACTGTACGGCGAATAATCACCAAACACATATTTCGATACAATTGAATAATTTTTATGTCTTTTGGATTGACATTTGCAGTGAGTGTTCCCAAAATCCAAGGTTTTTGTTTACGAGCACGGTCAAGAATATAATCTTTAATTTCCTCAGTATGTCCTTGAACTTCTGGACGATTTTTACCAGAATCAGGATCGTTACCAGTTGATGGTTTTGCTTGAAGAAGGCTGGAAAAGTCGCTGGCGGGAACATTGATTTGTAACATCTCCCGCTTTCTTTCCTTGCTGAAAAATGAGACCTATGTAGCAGCGATCGCGGTGATTCTTGGAAAAAATTGGCTCAATTAATGTACTAATCTGAGCTTTATCTTGAGGCGAAATAATCTCGTTACTATCTTCAGTTAAAAAAGTCATAAATATCCTATAAAATTTGGTAGACGTAACAAATACAAGAGACTAATTTTCAAATGGCAGCTTAAGCATAACTCTAGCAATCCTATTTGAGTTGGAAAAATTATTAACCGCTAAGACGCAAAGAACGCCAAGAAAAGACAGAAGAGAGAATTTTACAAATGATTTAGGATTGCTATATACGCAAAGTAGTTACTAGTTAAGTAATAAATTCGCTCTTATCTTAATGTAACTAATTAGAAAGTAGATTTCATTTCTCCTTGTTTAGTTTACATAAAGTTATTGTTAAAACTTGTTTTGTGAGTTCTTAATATCTCGTCTTTATTTAATAAAGGAAGAAGGAAGAAATTTAGTTTAAGTATTGGTATTCCGATCCCAATCTAAAACGAGCAAAGCCGACATAGTTGGAGTTTTAAACCCCGTTCTTGTTGAGGTTTGTTCGCACAGCATGAGATAAGCATAAGAATTCACATCGATCTTCTTGCTTCAAACCTTAATACCCGGATAAATCGATTTCTACAAATTCTTATTCCAAAGTTACTGCTTATATCAGAAAACGCAGTTTATAATTTTATATTATGGCTGGAATCCCTAACTGCTTGGGTTCAACGAATTTCCCATCAAAATCTATCGTTTTATCTTCAACAGTTCTAGCTTTAACCAAATCTCTACGCAATTCAGCACGTTCAACACTATCCTCCACACCACCTAAAATATAGATTAGCAACTTCGCTGCAAGATCCCGTCCAGCAACCTGTACCCGCTTTTTGTTTGGATCGTATAAAACCCCATACCAAATAGATTTGGGATGCTCCATACTACTAAACCCACCTTCGCGATCGAACTTACGCAGCTTTTTAAATACGTCTTCTAAGGAAAATCCTATTTTAAATATTAAAACACCAAGAGCTTGAGCTAGAGCAACTTGACCAACAGGACGGAAAAGTATATTTCCTTCACCTCCATTCTTTTCAAAGCTGAAGTGTCGTAAAACAGGTGTCTCTTCATATTTGAGAATGTTGTAGCTGGGAAGACTGGCTAAATAATCAAACAGTGTTTGAAAATCCTTGATTCCTTCTTCAAGTTCCTCATTCTCTGGTCGCATAGGAATTAAACCTTTATCCAAAGGTTTCCAGTGCAAAAACTTTTGCCCCAAGTATCTTTCAGACATTTCTTTAAGTGCTTGTAGGGTTGTCAAAACAGTGGATTTTGTCGCAACAGTTGCACTATTCCAATTGACTCGAGGGTTCCTTCCTTCGCACTGTTCTAACAGTGGATGGGTGACAGCAATCTTTCTAGCAACAATAGAAAAACCATCATCCTCATTCAGTTGTGCAAGTTGACCTTTACTCAAAGGTACCGCCATAAGGTTGACGTGAACAAAGATGGATCTAACGCGCAGCCTCGCTTCTTCACGGGTTTCACCTGCAGCAACCGCACAAATAAACTCTATGCCAATTTCTTCTTGAGGTACATTTTCCAAGTAATCCGGCGAAACTTGGTATTGCTCTAGCAAATCGTTGACCATTATGAAGGTATCGAAAGGAGTTTTATCCTTTCTGTATCTCCGCAGTTTACCAGTTTTAAGCAACTCTATTAAACCTTGCACTCCCATCAATCGATGTTGACCATCTAGGGCATAAATAGTTACATCTTTCTCGGAAATGTTAAGTAATCCGAATTTCCCATCTTTATCGATTGGAGTGAAGTCAGTAGTCGGTTTTATGGCTCGTCCTTCATTGTCCCACTCTGGTGCTTCAGGATTGTCTACCCACGATTTACTAATAACCACTAGAACTGGTGGGAATTTGTGGTGTTTTCGAGTCGCCAAATACTGAACCAATGGTGCTTGACGCGACCAATCTAGTGGGCGTTGTTGAATTTCATCAATACTCTCGGCGTCTATCTCGACGTTATCAGTCTGGGAATTGTACTTTTTTTGGAACAAGGGTAAGTAAGACGCAAAGTTGACCCGGCTTGCAAACCATTCTAGGGTGACAGAACTAACATATGCCTGAGTACCGCCCATTTCAGTTTTCTGAACTAAAATCTGGTCAGTTCCCTCTTGATACTTATCAAGCATAGAAGCCAGTAAATTTTGATGCTCATCTTGGGGTTTTCTATACTGACTGCTCATATCAGTATTATAGTTGTCTTGAGTGTTCTTCATATTAGTTTTTAAAAACTTATAAATAGACTTGAAGCTAAATATATAAGAAAATGAGTATCTAAAAAGAAAGTTTTTAAAAACTTTAATTTGTGCTAATTTATGCAATATAGGGTTATACTTACAGCTAATTTCGGGAACAGGAGCACTCTTAGGAGCGTCCCACGGGCGGCGCACCACCCCTACGAATGAAAGAAACACTCTTTTCCCACTCCCTGCTCCCTACTCCCCACTCCCCGTGTTTCTTGAAAGATGGATGTCTTGAAAAACAGCCACATATTAATGGTGATGCAAGTCGCAAAATTCGAGAAATCATAGCATGTTTTTCATTGCCAGGAATGGCTTATAAAAGTCAGGAACAAGTAAAAAGTAAATGAAGGTGAAGAATATACAATAATTAAGTATTTGTAACCAGCAATTATGAGGATTTGTCAGAAATGACAGAAAGCAAAATATCAGTAAACGGACAGCGTACTGTAGCAGAGTTCGTAGAAGACACAGAAAAGCTAACCAAAGAAATCCAAGAGTTATACTGTCTAGACGAAATACCCTGGGTTTTAGGTTTCAGTGGAGGCAAGGACAGTACTGCTACTTTACAACTAGTGTGGAATGCGATCGCAAAACTTCCACCGAACAAGCGAACTAAAACAATACACGTTATCACAACAGACACCCTTGTAGAAAATCCTTATGTATCTGCATGGGTACGCAATTCCTTAAAGCAGATGAAACTAGCAGCTATCGAACAACAAATACCAATAGAACCTCATCTGCTACAGCCAGATGTTAAAGAAACATTCTGGGTAGGTTTTATTGGTAAAGGATACCCAGCTCCAAAAGGAAAATTTCGTTGGTGTACAGAGCGTCTCAAAATCAATCCTTCTAACCGTTTTATTCGCGATGTTATCAGAAACAATGGTGAAGCTATTGTTGTTTTGGGGACTCGCAAAGCTGAAAGCACAAATCGTGCTGCTAGGATGAAAAAATGGGAAGCCAAGCGGGTACGAGATCGCCTCAGCCCTAATATGAACTTACCAAACTCCCTTGTTTACAGCCCAATTGAAGACTGGCGAAACGATGAAGTTTGGCTATATCTGATGCAATGGGAAAACCCTTGGGGATACAGCAATAAGGACTTATTCGCTATGTATAGAGGTGCTAGCGCTGATAATGAATGTCCTCTAGTTGTTGATACATCCACCCCCAGTTGTGGTAGCTCTCGTTTTGGATGCTGGGTTTGTACGCTAGTGAGTCAGGATAAATCTCTAGCAGCGATGATTCAAAATGACGAAGAGAAAGAGTGGTTACAACCTCTACTAGAATTCCGTAAGGAATTAGATGCTGAAGAAAACCGCGATCGCCGAGACTTTCGTCGTAGAAATGGTGACGTACAACTGTACGAGCGCAACTCAGATGGAGAAGTGTCAGTTGAGCCGATACCCGGTCCCTATGTTAAAGAAGCTAGAGAGGACTGGTTGAGAAAACTCCTAACTATTCAATTACAAATTCGTCGCACCGCACCAGAAAATATGCGCGATATTACGCTTATTTCTATAGAAGAATTGAGTGAAATTCGGCGTATATGGCTAGAGGAAAGACACGAGTTTGATGATAGCTTACCCAAAATTTATCAGGAAATCACGGGTGAAGCTTTTAAAGATCCCCGTCCTGGCGCTGGGATAAGTTTGCTAGGTAGTGATGAATGGGCGGTGCTTGAAGAAATCTGTAGTGAGGATGCAATGCACTTGGAACTCATGGCAAATCTCTTGGATACAGAACGCCAGTACCGTAAAAAGACTCGCCGTGTGGGAATATTTGACACACTAGAAAAATGTTTTGAAACAAGTTCGCGTTCCCAAGATGAAGCAGTTAAGAACGCGCATTTGAAACGAGATTTAAAAGAGGCGGTTGTCGAAGGCGACGTTGCTAAGATCAAGCAGTTAACTTTGGGTGACGCTGCTATTACAAACAATGTGGAAGCGGACAAATCGCAAAGTTGGCGACAAGTTAAGTTTCAAGCCAAAAATGTGGACAAGATAGAAAATTAGCTATCAGATTTAAAGACTAATACCAGTTTGAAAAACAATGCAACTAAGCCCATGTCAGGCTTTGTCAATCCAAAATTCAAAATCCAAAATCTAAAATCCAAAATGGTATAAGAAACAACTGTGATATTCCTTGAACTCGTATTACAAAACTTTGGTCCTTACTACGGTCGTCAAATTATTAAACTCGACCCCAGAAACAATGATAGTTCTAGCCCCATTATCTTATTTGGTGGAATGAATGGTGGTGGCAAAACGACTTTAATGGATGCTATTCGCCTTGCATTGTACGGACCTCGCGCTCAATGTTCTACTCGTGGAAATCTAAGTTACAGTGATTTTCTCACGCAATGTGTTAGCAGTTCCACTCCCCCAATCGAGAAAACTCGTATTGAATTGGCTTTTGAACATATTGAAAATGACAAGCCAGTGAGATACCGTATTGTACGAACTTGGGAAAAAAATCCCAAAGATGGGAAAGACCATTTGGGTATTTTGGATATTGGTGCAAACGACGAATGGCTTGACATCGGCTTAGTTAGTATATGGGATGAGTACGTTGAAAATCTTATTCCTTTAGGAATTTCTAACTTATTTCTGTTTGATGGCGAACAGGTAAAAGAACTAGCACAACAGGAAATCCCTCCACAAAATGTTGTTGAAGCGATTCGTGGGCTTTTAGGTTTAGAGTTGGCAGAACGTTTGGCAGAAGATTTAGAAATTTTAGTCAACCGCAAACGCAAGGAATTAGCTGATACAAAAGACTTGGCAAATCTGGAAGAAATTGAACAAAGACTGCAACAACAAACAGAAGAAAAACAAGCAACTCAGGAACAATTAGAACACATTAAATCTAAGTTAGAATCGGCGGAAGAAAAACAGACAATAGCTCTTGATAAATTCATTTCAGAAGGTGGCAAAATTGCAGGAGAACGCAGTCAGCTAGAAAAACAGCAAGCACAAGTAACTGCAGAAATCGAACAAGTCCGTCAAGCTATGTGTCAATTGGCAGCTGATGTTTTACCACTGGTGTTGATTCAACCTTTACTTGTTCAGGTGCAGAAAACGGGAGAAAGTGAAATTCGCTCTTCACAAACACAAATAGCCCGAAGTGTTTTACTGGAAAGAAATGAACGTTTAATTAATAAGATTGCTCAATTACGTTTGTCATCTGAAAAATTCGATAAAATTAAATTTTTGATTCAAGAGGAAAGCGAGCTATTGGCTTCAAATAATGATGAGGAAGCATGGTTATTGGCTGATGCAGAATTGCTTGCTCAACTATCTAATATCATGAGTTATTCTTTAGAAGCGGCAAAATCTTCTGCTCAACAGCAACTTGGGGTTCTTGGAACAAAAGAAGAGGAGATTGTAACATTAGAAAGACAATTGCAAACGGCTGCTTCTCCGGAAATATATCAAAAGCTACATGATGTCCACACTGAAGCACAAAATAAAGTTGCCGAAATCAAAGTAGAATATGAAGCAAAAAGACGTTGTTTGATTGAATTAGACGCCGCTATTGAAAAGTCAAAAAAGAATTTAAAAAAATATACAGACCAAAATATTGACCGTAAGAGTAAAGAGCATATAATTGCTGCTTCTGCTAAAGTTCAACAGACTCTCAAGCTTTTCCGCGAACGCCTAACTCTGAAAAAACTTAATAAGCTGGAAGTGGAAGTGACTGAGTGTTTTCGCTATTTATTACATAAGTCAGATTTAGTACACCGTATAGTCATTGATACTGATACCTTTGGTCTCTCTTTGTACGATTTACAAGGTAAGATGGTTCCAAAACACCGTCTATCAGCGGGAGAGAAGCAACTTTTAGCGATCGCATTCCTTTGGGGATTAGCTCGTGTTTCCGGGCATCACTTGCCAGTAGCTATTGATACTCCGTTAGGAAGACTAGATTCTTCTCACCGCACTAACTTAGTTGAGCGTTACTTTCCCTCAGCTTCTCATCAGGTGATTTTGCTTTCTACCGATACAGAAATTGCAGAAAAAGAATTTAAAGCCTTGCAAGAAAATGATGCGATCGCTCGCAAATATCTCCTGCAATATGATTCATCGACTCGTCAAACAACGGTTAAAGAAGGGTATTTTTGGTAATACCATTTTAAATTTTGGATTGAGAATGCTTTGTCTAGAGCGCCGATACACCTTCGACTATCTACGATTTTTCCAGTATTTAGCTTAATCTAAAAGAAGCCTCTCACTCATCCGTAAGGGGAGCGATGAGATGAATTTTGGGGCAGCGACGAAACCAGTTCCGACCAATACTTGCCGAAGGCGAGTGAGGGAGCGGGGTGGTTGAGGAGTTGCCAAATTTATAATTTTGTACGCAGACCCGACCTTCTTTTTATGGATTTAACTTTGCCAACATTGACAACTTTGTTTTTAATACCAGGATAATTTTTCAACTTAACACCAGTGCCTAAGTTTTGCATCCCAATGACTTCATAAATTTTTCCTTCAAATTGAACAAAATCTTTGGGTTGATAGCGATAGCGCTGTTTTTTGATTCGGCGTTGTCCATCTGACGTTTTTTGTTTTCGGTACAGTCTTAGGTTCTCGCCATTCTTTTGCTTGTTGCGAGTTCTGCGCCCGGAAGATAGTTCGGAACCAGACTTAATCGACCCGTCTCGACTATCGATATATTTGGCATCATAGAACTGTTCCATTGAGCGTTTGTTCCGCCTAATTTGTTCTAACATCAAAGGTTCTGTTCTTCTTTGAGTTGTTCCACCTGCGATAACAAACGCATCATTATGATGAGATTTCTCTATGTTGAAATCTCTTCTTACTCCTTTAGTAATGTAACCATAAGTTACTCTATATTCACCTTCAAGAGTTAAGCGCCACCGCACCGTGGACATAAAAGTTTCACCTTTGAATGAATTGAGCTTTGGTTCCCAACCAAACAAGAATCCGTTCTTTTTATGGTTTTTGGGGGTATGGCACTTATCGCAAAGTGTTATCAGGTTTGCAGGTCTATCGGTTCTATCTTCTTTCCAGAATCCAATGTGATGCACTTGCAGAATTGGAGCACAAGACTTGTTTTTGCAGTTAGGATTCTGGCATTTATGCCCATCTCTATGAAGAATGTACTCACGAAGATTGTCAAAGTCGTATTGCTCGCCTTGCTGATAACCTACACCTTCAATAGTGCCGTCTTTGATTTTTTGGATGTCGAAAGAAGCAACCTCAACAACAACTTCTTTGACTGGAACAACACTTTTAACAAGGTCAATAATTTTGTGGTGAGTATCAAGTTTGTGCTGGGTGCTTGGGGATAACCATCCTTCTTTGCACTTGCGATTATTCAATCTTGAGGCACGATGTCGTCTTCTATTTCTTCTCTGCTGACGGTATTTTTTGCGTTCTGTCAAGCGTTCTGACATTCCTCGTAGCATTTGCACTTCGCCGCCAATCAATTCTTCTTTTTCATTGACAACACTGTAACCTATATTTTGATAGCCAGCATCAATACCTAAATCTCCTCTTTGAGTATAGCCACTAGAACCATAAATTAATTGAATAGTGAATGGCTCTCGACAATAAATGTTGGCTTTGCCAACATTTAAAAGCAACCGAGCTTTGCGGGGAGTTGTAGGCATTAATGGACGACCATGTTTGTTAACAACGTAAACTTTCATTTAGGATATTCCTAATAAGCAGGTAATCGCCTTTCGGCGTGGTCTTCTTCGCCAATGTTTTTCAAGGTTTCTTACTTGCAGCACTTCTCCTCTACCTGTAGAGATGTTTAACCACAAGCCGCAGTGTTTGGGACTAGAAGACAGGGCGCTACTCCCTATATCCCAAAGTGCCTATACATTCTTAAAAAACGTAGCAACCCTCGCACGGGCGGGTTACTGAGGCTAATGACGAACCTCTTAATTTCTTAAGAAGCCCACACTTACCGCTTTGCGGAAGTGTGTGGAGTCGTCACGTTCTCGGCTGCAATGCATAACTGCCAAAATGAGGATGTAATCTGGCTCGATTATGTATAAAATTCCATAGAGAAACCTACGGGTCATACATCGCCGAAGGTTCTCATCAATTGTGGGGTGAAAAACATACCTCATGGTTCAATTAGTCGTCTTACTTGTGCCAACGCATCTTCCCCTAGGATGGGTTGGACTAAACCTTCTCGAATTTCGTCTCTGCGTCTTTTGGCTTCAGTTATCCAAGTTGTCTGAATAGTTGAGTCGGTGTCAAATTCCAAACTCTCTACTAGCTTGTCAGCGAGAAGTGCCCTTGATGCATTGGGCAAAGATAATATCTCGTTCATCAGTTGCTCAATTGACTGCATAGCTCCTCGCAAAGTCTTAAACTCTAAATCTTATCATAACAAAAATTTAATGAATAGTGCGCTCTTCCATTGGATTAGAAGTCAGTAGATAGTAGAAAACCTTGACTTCGCTATAGACGAAGAAACCGGGTTTTTGGGATTACTGTGTCGGTGCTCTAGATTTATCCGTAAGGTAGTTTATCCTGAATTGTTTGCACTACAAGTGAAATAATCTGCATAATGTAGCTCAAACATAATGTTTTTCTTCATACCTACGCCTCTGCCTCCCCATGGAACCTCCTATCGATCGCATAAAACTCTCACAAACAGCAAAAGAGCAACTTATCAAACTCAAACGCAATACCAAAATTGAAAACTGGAACGTGTTGTGTCGTTGGGGTTTTTGTCGTTCTCTTGCAGAACCAACTCCTCCATCACCCGTACCAATACCTGCTGACAGCAACGTTGAGATGACATGGTGGGTGTTTGGTGGCGAGATGTCTGATATTTTGTTACTTGCTCTCAAGCAACGCTGTTACAACGATGGCTTTGGGACAGATAAAGAAACTCTTGCCACGCAGTTTCGCCTTCACTTACATCGCGGTATCGGTTACTTGGCTGGCGATCCCAATATTAAGAAAATTGAAGATTTAATTGAATTGGTAGTTTAGGGAGTGGGGAGTAGGGACAAGGGGGACAAGGAAGAAGAACCAATCCAAAATCCAAAATCTCCAATTCCCTATTCCCCACTCCCTACTCCCTACTCCCCATAAATTTACATTCATCCGGTTGCCGGAGGAGAATATTAAAACTGTGAAGACAATATTATCAATACAAAAGGTTTTTATAAGCCGCAAGATGGCGACTCTGTTATTACTAGGTTTTGCATCTGGGTTGCCATTGTTTTTAACAGGGACTACCTTGAAAGCTTGGATGACAGTGGAAAAGGTGGATTTGGCATCTATTGGGCTGTTTAGCTTGGTGGCTTTGCCATACTCCTTGAAGTTTATTTGGTCGCCTCTGATTGATAGGTTTTCACTGCCCTTTTTGGGTCGGCGGCGCGGTTGGTTGATTGCTCTACAGGTTGGATTGTTCTTAGCTATTTCTCTGATGGCTTTTCAACAGCCCAAGCAAGCACTACAACTTTTAGCTGTTAACGCCATTGCGATCGCCTTTTTAAGTGCAACTCAAGATATTGTCGCTGACGCCTACCGAACTGATGTCCTGAAACAAGCGGAAATGGGCGCTGGTGCAGCAATTTTTGTCTTGGGTTACCGAGTCGCATTGTTGCTTACAGGTTCTCTAGCGCTCATACTTGCTGATAGGATACCTTGGTCATCGGTCTACTTGTTGATGGCGTTAAGCATGGCAATTGGAATTTTTGGTACTCTATTGGCACCAGAACCAAAGCACATTAGCCCGCCAGAATCTTTAGGAGAAGCTATACTTTTACCGTTTGGGGAATTTTTCCAGAGACGGGGGGTATTGCAAGGCTTCTTAGTTTTGGTGTTTATTGTTCTCTATAAACTAGGTGATGCTTTCTTAAGCAGTATGTCAACACCTTTTTTGATTCAAACAGGGTTTACCCTCACCGATATTGGCGCAATTCAAACAGGTATGGGATTGATTGCGACGATTGTTGGAACTCTCGTTGGGGGAGCAATTTTGAGTCAAGTTGGTATTAATCGCTCCTTATGGGTGTTTGGCGTTCTGCAAGCTGTAAGTAACTTGGCCTATTTTGTACTCGCACAACTTGGTAAAAACTATCAGTTTTTGGTACTCACCATTAACATAGAGAACTTTTGTGGTGGATTGGGAACAGCAGCGTTTGTTGCCTTTTTAATGAGTCAATGCAATCAGCGCTTTTCTGCAACTCAGTATGCTTTACTTTCCAGCTTTATGGCTGTCAGCCGTGATGTTTTGGTTGCTCCATCTGGAGTTGTAGCAAAAAGTATGGGTTGGCCAACATTTTTCTTAATCAGTATCGTCGCTGCTGTACCCGGTTTACTTTTACTACCATGGTTTGCTCCTTGGAATCAACAACCAGAACCAATTAAGAGACCCGGACTTGACTATGAGGAATAAGAATTATGGGGCAGAAGTTCATCATTAGTACCGCAACAGTTATTCTTTTAATCACTGGCGTACTACTCGGCTACGTTCTTTCCCAGTTAGTTCTGGGATTTTTATCACTTAACTTGTTAACTTTTCTAGGAACATTTAGCCTAATTGTCATTTTTGGTACGCTGTATTACGTCTTATTTTGGGAATTCAGAAAGCAGCAGTCACCATCACCTCGACCTTCTTCTAATGGAAGTAAGCCCCAAAGTGATGAGCGTACACCTGATGCCAGTCTTAAGAACAAGCTGATTAGTCTATTATCTGGTGACGCTGCTACCGCCGAACGACTCGTTGAGCAGGCAAAGCAAGATTTCCCTGGTATGCCAGAAAATTGGTATTGGGAAAAAACTATTGCCGATTTGGAACGTGATCGCCGATAACATTTTAGATTTTGGATGCGTGGATTTTGGATTGAGTCATATCTACACTCGCTCTAAACTAACCATTTGTCACATTCTTTGTGCAAATTGGTATGAGGTCTCCAAAGTCGCTAGAATAAATTAAGACAGCTTAATATTTCTTAAGCTAGCGATCCTAATAATTTGCTGTTCTAAGCATTCTGTGTTATGGCTATTTTCCGACAGTATATTGCTCCTCTACTTGTAGTGCTTATATTTTTCGTTGCCCTTGTGGCAGTTAGCGCTCGCATCTTCCTACCTTCAGATATGGCTTCCCCTGCACCTATTGGGGAGTTGGGAATGTTAGTAGTTAGTGGTTAGTGGTTAGTAGTTGGTGGTTAGCTACTAACCACCAACTATTTTGACGAAAAAATAGAAAACTTTTCCCCAGTTATACCAATTTGAATAAAGAATGCGACAGTATAGTTGACCCAAATCGAGTCTAGACATGACTTTCTCAATCCAAAATCTAAAATCTAAAATCCAAAATGGTATCAGTTTTGGAATCGTTACTACCCAATTATGTTATTCGCCGTGGTTCTACTCTAGACCGCGCCCTATTGGTCAAGTTCATGCAACGAACTTACCAAGAACTTTTTCCAGAGCAACAGGATTTTTCTCATTTAGTACAAACAGTCGAGCAGTATTTCTCTACTGCAACACCTCTTTGGTGGGTGGATTTTGTAGGAACCAGGATCATAGAAACCAATTCACCCTCACTCCCCCACTCCCTCCCTCCCTCACTCCCTCACTCCCCCTCCTCTTCCCCCGTCGCCTGTATTTGGGTGGGAAATGCTATCGATCAGATACGGGGAACTCGTCACGCTCATATTTTTTTACTTTATGTTACACTAGAACATCGGCGACAGGGCATTGCTAAAGCTTTGATGCTTCATGTGGAAAATTGGGCAAAGGCTAGAGGCGATCGCCAAATAGCATTACAAGTGTTTGAGTCGAATGCAGCCGCCTACAATCTTTACAATCAGCTTGGCTATGCAACTCAATCACTGTGGATGTTTAAACCACTCAGTCGTGATGAATAAGACTATAAAGTGTCATCAGTAGGTGCAGGAAAGAGACAAGATCCCCGACTTCTTAAAGAAGTCGGGGATCTGAGTTAGCTATAGATCTTCACTTCTTGACACGAAGAGTTTTATATTAATCCCTATCAGGGATTTAAATACGATATGTATGACGAAGAAGACCATTACTTACTTGATGATGTAGAAATAGAACTTGAAAGCCCTCTAGACCACTTAGGACAGCTGACTGCGGAAGCAGAAACACCTAAGCCTAACCCAGAGGCAATGCTAGCTCTATTGGAACATCCCGAACCACAGCAAAGAATGCTAGCTTCTCGTGCTTTTTGTGACATAGAAGATGCACGAGCTATTCCGCATTTGATTCGTTTATTAACTGATACTTGCCCTTTGGTGCGGGTGAGTGCAGCATACGCCATTGGACGCAACCCTAGCCCAGATGCCGTAGAGCCATTGATTGCCCAATTAAACCGAGATTGGAATGGTTACGTGCGTAAAGGCATTGTGTGGGCATTGGGAAACTGTCGCGATCGCCGTTCTTTAACGCCCCTAACAGATGCGTTAAGAACTGATATTTCAGCAGTGCGTTTGTGGGCTGCTAGCGCCCTAACTCAAATGGCAAATGTCGGTTATGAAACAGTTGTGAGGGCAATACCTCCCTTGATTGAAGCATTGGTGCAAGACCCCGTTGCGCCAGTGCGAAGTAATTGTGCTTGGGCATTGGGACAACTATGCCGCGAACTCCCTTCTAATGTCGTCTATGCCACAGCTGTAGACGCTTTAATTCAAGCTTTTGCTGAAGACAAAGATTTAGGTGTTAGGGAGGATGCCAAAGCTGCTATCTTAGGTGTCGGTGATATCCGTGGACTCCAAATGGTGGAAACCCTCGAACTTGAGGGATGGTTTTAATTTTGTTAGTTGTTGGTTGTTAGTTGTTAGTTGTTAATAAAAACCACTAACCAATAACCAATAACCACTAACCCTTATACTGAATTCTATAAATCCGATTGTTGGCTTCCTCGGTGACCAAAAGACTACCGTCAGGTAAAACGAGTAAACCTACAGGACGCCCCCAAGTTGTCGGTACGGAAGGGTCAAGTAAAAATCCAGTGAGGAAGTCTTCATAGTAGCCTTGGGGTCTCCCTTGACTATCAAAAGGCACAAAAACAATTTTGTAACCAGTACCGCGATCGCGATTCCAAGAACCGCGAAAGGCAACAAAAGCACCGTTACGGTATTTTTCGGGAAAGGTCTGACCGTCATAAAACTGCAAGCCCAAGGCTGCTGAATGTGCTTGAAATAAAACATCTGGGGTACGAGTGCGGGCTGCTAAGTCAGGTCGTTTGCTCTGGTTACCTCTTGTTTGGCGGGGGTCAAGATTATTGGGTGTTAGGTACGTATAAGGCCATCCGTAAAATTCTCCCTGTTGAATGCGAGTGAAGTAGTCTGGGACTAAATCATCTCCTATACCATCTCGTTCGTTGACACTTGTGTAAAGTTCTTTTGTAACAGGGTGAAAGTCTAAACCAACTGGGTTACGCAAGCCAGAGGCAAAGGTTTGCCGTCCAGTACCATCTAAGTTCATAACTTGTACGGAAGCCCTTGGTAGTGGTTCTTCATCTACATTACTTTCCGAACCAATAGAAACGTATATTTTTTTACTATCTGGTGATGACACCACGTTACGAGTCCAGTGCTGATTGTATCCACCGCCTGGTAGGTCAGCGATCTTTTGTCCAGTACCACTGAGTTGCTGCTGACCCTGTTGGTAAGGAAATTTCAGGACAGCATTAGTGTTACCCAAAAAGAAGGAATTATCTGCAAAAGCCATACCAAAGGGAATATTGAGTCCATTTGCAGAACTAGCAAATGTCTCTTTAACATCAGCCACCCCATCGCCGTTGGTATCTTTAAGTAAACGAATGCGATTTTGTCTGGTTTCTGTCACCAAGACATCTCCACTAGGAGTTAAAGCCAACCAACGCGGTGCATCTAAACCATCTGCAAAAACGTTAACAACAAAGCCCTTGGGTACACTTAGAGTGGGTTTTGCTGGAATCGGTACGACTTGGGGTCCTTTTGAGGCACTTTCTGTTGCGAAAGGTTTTGGTAAATCTTTGAGGTCAATATTAATGGGTGTAGGAGACAGTGTTTTAGTCGGAATAACATTTTGTGTTTGTGCCGAATTCTGTGCTAGTTGAGCAGAGGGTGTAGAAGCTTGGGTTGTAGATTCTTCTGGGTAAGCACTGGTTTGATCGCAAGCCGGTGTACCCAGAAACAGAAACAGCAGCAACCAACGCAGAGATTTCATAGCAGTCCCCGTACTACTTTAAGGTACAATACCTTCAAGTTTAACGCTTGCCCACTGGTCACTGGTCACTGGTCACTGGTCACTGGTCACTGGTCACTGGTCACTGGTCAGGTGAACAAGCTTTCCTCAATCGATTGTCGCATTTTAGCATTTACGCGATCGCTACTATTCAGGCAATCAAAGAGCAATTTGTTGGCATCCCAGTACTGCTGTAGTAATTCCAACTCATTCTCTGTGAACTGCCAATTGTAGCCAATATCACGCTGACTGATGGCTAAATTTCGCAATTCTTCAGTCCACGTTTCTCCATTTGCCAACCACCATGCTTTGATAGTTTCCCTCTCTTCTATGGAATCGGGTAACTGGTTTTTTAGGTTTTGTAATGATGTTTGTAATAAAGAATTTTGCCCTAATAAGTGTTCCAAATCGAGAGATAGTTTGAGTGCAGACAGTCTTTGAAAGAAAATGTCCGCAGTCATGGCTAAACTGACTGTTAAGACATAAGTCAAAGCTAAATCCAAAGCTAAATCGATAACAAGTGTCGATGCAAGTCTGTTATCTAACAATAGAGTAAAACTTTGGTTTCCCGCTAGAGAATGGTTCGGAGGAAGACCAAGGGTGAAGTAGAAGGAACGCACGCTGGCTGGGTGATAAGATGCGATCGCATGGCAGCGCCGCTGTACCCGGCTTATCGCACTTGCCTTTTGATTTATCCATTTCAGAAATTGCTGTAATTTTTCATTTGAAGTGGCGAGGATCTGAATTTGTTGTTTGATCAATAACCACAAATCATCAGCAGAGTGTAGCATTTCCGCAACTAGCAAAAAAACTTCTTGCCAAGACTTTTCATTGAAATGAGTGGCAAATTCTTGCAATGTTTGAGGATTGGATGTTGCTATAATTTCTCTGGCTGTAAAATATTCATGAAAAGTTAAGTGGGAAAAAGAATAAATTCCTCTTGCTTGTTCCACTAAGAGTCCGTGCTGTGCTTCTATTGATTTCAACACTGCTGTACTATCTAGTTGCAAAGCGTCTACATCAGTCGGTGCTTGTGGTAAATGGCTGAGGTAATCACCAATGAGTTGCTGAATTCGACTTTCTGAAAAAAAATAATCGCCTTGAGCAAAAGTACTTACTGCTATACGACTGAGTAACTTGATTTTCTGTACTAAAGATAGATTTTGATAAAATTCATCGCGTTTAATACCTCTGGCTTCATCCCACCGCACCAACAACAAATGCTTTTTGTACTAAAGCATTGATATCTGTGGAATGTTCTTGTGTCTCATCTAAAATTGTTACGAGTTCAATATCGGGCTTTTGGACAATTTCTTCTAGATTTAAATCTAGTAAATTACAAATCTCGTGGAAGACGTAACGTTCAACAGGTTTACCACTAAAAAACTTCCAAATTGGTTGTCGAGTGTCTAATCCAACTTCAGATGCTAAATATTCTTGTGTCCACCCTTTGAGTTTAAACGCGTGTTTCGCTTTTCTTATGCCCTCAACTGATGCTTGGAGCGATCGCTTTGCCATATTCTATAGTAAATAATTTTTCGTCTATATTTTATACAAATGTATACGCACAGTAAAACAGCAAATCACACATAATCTCAAACATCACTAGTTCATAATGGTATCAAAGTCAGCCAATTAACCAATATATAAATTTAAACACGACTAGGCACTACCATAAAATCCGCTTACTGTGGATAATGCCTTAAGTGTTTTCTTTTTTGGCATTAAGCAAATGGAAGCAGTACTTGCACAATAGTTTTCTCTCCAGGCTGACTGTAAATTTGGAGTTCACCTCCGTGTAATTCCGCTATACGCTTGACAATGCTTAATCCCAAACCCGAACCTTGCTGTTCGTAAAGTTTTCGCTCAAATTGCCGATATGCGCCCAAGTCGGAAATTTGGGCGCTTGTCATACCTCTACCAAAGTCAGTAAATGATAAAGTGAATTTTTGGTCAGTAACATAACTTTCTACATAGATCTTAGTCCCTGGCAATGAGAATTTTAAAGCGTTATCCAATAATTCTTCCGTCATCCTATAAAGCCTGGTTTCACAAATTCTTAACATACAAGATTTTTGGAAATTGATATGTACATCTGTCCCACGTCCTAATTTTTTAGCTTTTTCGTTGATTAATCTTTGCAATCCCATTGTGGGAAATACAGCCTTGTGGTTTTGGAGTAACTTTATTCTCTGTGAATCCGTCGCTATGACTTCTAATTCTGCATAGAGTAAAAATTTTTGAATTAGCCTATATAGACGTTCACCCGATTTATGAATGCCTTCAGCCATTTCACGAATTTCGTGCGAGGTAAGGTTATCAACTTCTTTGATCAGAAGTTCTGAGAAACCCAAAACTCCATTCAGTGGTGTCCGCATTTCATGAGGAAGGGACATGGCAATACTGCTACGTAACTCATCCAGCTTTTTTTGTGATTGCTGACGAATAGCAGCTTGTTTTTCCAATCGAGAGGAAATAGCCGCAATTAATTCTAGCCTGGTAAAAGGCTTAGTGAGGTAATCATCTGCTCCCAAGACCATTCCTTGGCGCACATCGGCTTTTTCACATCTAGCAGTCAAAAAAATAAATGGAATTGTTGCTGTTAGCGGTTGTTGACGTAATTTCTGCAAAACATCATGCCCGTCTAGTTCTGGCATCATAACATCGCAGATAATTAGATCCGGCACTTCCTCATGAGCTAATTGCACACCGATTAGACCATTTTCTGCAGCAACAACATTGAAATTCTCATAAGTGAGTAATTCCACTAAATTTTGCCGCACGCTTGTCTCATCTTCTATTACTAGAATTTTGTGCATATTGTCATTTGTCATTTGTCATTTGTCATTTGTCATTTGTCGTTTGTCACTGCCTCCGTCTAATTATTTAAGTTATCATTTTATCAATTTTATTTAAAACATATTTTATTTTATATATAGTTATTTTTTAAGTATTAAATATCTTCCAAAAACAACTAACAACTAACAACTAACAATTAACCTTTTATCCGCTATTAACATTGTTTCAAACTCTGAGGCTGGTAAGGGACGGCTAAAGAGGAAACCTTGCATGGCGTCACATTTGTGAGTTCGTAAAAATTCTAATTCTTGTTCTGTCTCTACACCTTCAGCTATGACCTTTAGATTTAAATTGTGCGCCATTTGAATCAATGCTGTGGTAATTGCTGCTTTCTGGAGATCGCTGGCAACGTTTTGAATGAAGTAACGATCTATTTTTAATGTATTGATGGGCAGTTGTTTTAGATAAAGCAAAGAAGAATAACCTGTGCCAAAATCATCAATAGCAATTTGTACTCCTAAGGAGTTGACTTCTTGTATATTCTGAAGAGCACAGTCTACATTTTGCATAATCATGCTTTCTGTTAATTCTAGCCCTATGCGATCGGCTACTAGGTTATTGTTCAGTAAAAATTTAATAATCTTTTGACTAAATTTAGGTTCCATCAATTCACAGACTGATAAATTGACAGCAATGTGCAAGAAAGGAAATCCTGCATCATGCCATAATTTTGTTTGCTTGCACACACTACGCAGTATCCATTCTCCAATAGGGACGATTAAACCTGTAGACTCTGCTAAAGGAATCACCTGTGTCGGAGAAACCATACCCAATTCAGGATGTTGCCAGCGCATCAAACTTTCAGCTGCTATGATTTTACCAGAATTGATATCAACAATAGGTTGGTAATAAATTTGAAATTGGCGAAATTCTCGTTGTTCTAAAGTATGACGCAGGCACATTTCTAGCTTTTGTGCTTCTGGCGAGATAGCCTTGGTTTCATAGTTTGGCTTTATATATTGTTTCAGAATGGCTTGTTTGGATAAGCGACTGACGATCGCATTTAACAGTTCAGCTCGAGTAAATGGTTTGGTTAGATAGTCATCCGCTCCTAAATCCATGCCTTGACGAAAATCAGATCTGGCAGATCTAGCAGTCAGAAAGATAAATGGAATTGTTGCTGTCACTATTTGTTCGCGTAATGCAGTTAGTACGCCGTAACCATCGACTTCTGGCATCATGAGATCGCACAAAACTAGATCGGGCGCTTCAGAGAATGCCAGTTGTAAGCCGATTTTTCCATTGGCCGCAGAAATCGTATCATAGTTTTCTGCTTCCAATAGGTCTAAAATATTTTCTCTTACTGATTCTTCGTCTTCAATAACTAAAATTTTTATCATATTTTCCTTGGTTTGTCACTGGTCACTGGTCATCGGTCACTGGTAATCTGACAGTGAACCTTGTTCCTGCGCCAACTTGACTTGTCACAGTAATTTCACCTTTGTGGGTATCGATACACCTTTTGACAATCGCTAGTCCCAATCCCGATCCCTGGATGTGACTGACGTTTGTACCCCGATGAAATGATTCAAATATATGAGGTAGGTCTTCTGGTGGAATCCCAATCCCACAGTCTTGAATTTCAAAGATTGCTTGTCCAGCTTCTAAATGAAGACTAAATTGAATCAGATTACCCTCCGCAGAATATTTAATAGCATTTGATAGTAAGTTACTTAAAATATGCCTCAATAATTTTTTATCCATACGACATTTTATGGATTCATTTTGGCTTTTAAAACTAATTGTCTGTTGATTTTTAATATTTAATCCTGATTCCTCAATTATGTACTGACAATATTCAATTAAATCAAACTCTTCTAGAGCCAAACTCAGTTTTCCCGATTCTGCTCTACCAATTAACAACACATTGTCTAACATTTCTGTCATATGGTGGACTGCGTTTTGAATGCGTTGCAGGTGAGAAAGTTGTTTTTCCTGTGTCCATTTGTGACGGTAGTGTTGTAGCAATTCGGCTGAGGAGAGAATCGTACTTAAGGGCGTGCGAAATTCATGGGACGTCATGGCAATGAAGCGAGATTTGAGGTCGTTGAGTTCTTTTTCTTTTTGCAGCGCATTTTTTAGTTCCTCTTCAAGTTGCTTGCGTTCTGTAATATCGATCCAGTAACCAACGATTTCTAGTGGATTGCCAGTGTCATCTAACACAAGCTGGGCTTGGTCGTACATCCACCGAACACTACCATTTTTGTGAAAAAAGCGGTACTCGTAGTTAATTTGTCTTTGCTCAAGTAGTTTTGCCGCATCAGCAACGACTCTTGGCAAATCCTCTGGACAAACGCGCTCTATCCAAAAACCAGGCGTTTGCATAAACTCTTGTACTTCATAACCCAACACGGAAGTCACATTTTCACTGATAAATGTTGTCTCAAAATTGCCTGAAGGTTTGCAGCTATAAATGACTCCTGGGCTAGAGGAGAGTAAATAGTGCAGTCTCTCTTGCGATACCAATAGAGCAACAGCTGCCCTCTGTCGCTCTGTAATATCAGTTTGAATACTAATATAGTGTGTTAAATTTCCATTAGAGTCGTGAACCGGAGAAATACTTAACTCATTCCAAAACAGAGAACCATCCTTACGGTAGTTGCGTAAAATGACAGTACAGCTGTTTCCCTGAGTAATGGCATTGCGTAATTCAATTAAACCGGGCTGATTGTGATCATCATTTTGAAGAAAACGGCAATCTTTTCCCAGAACTTCTTCTACAGAGTAACCCGTGATTTGCTCAAACGCTTTATTGACATAAATAATTGGTGAGTTTGGCATTGTCACATCAGTAATGATAATGCCATTGCTGCTAGCTGCGATCGCGCGATCGCGCAGTCGAAGACTTTCTTCGGCTTGCTTGCGAGAAGAAATATCTTCAAATGTACCTAAGATTCCCATGACGTTACCTTCTAGATCGTGAAGTGGCACTCTAGTCGTCTCTAGCCAAGCTTCTTTACCATCTTTCCGCAGGTGAAGTGAGGCTACATGATACTCTGGGACATCATTCTCCATCACCCTAGCATCACATGCACAGTAATATTTAGCTTCTTCCTGGTTACGAACTAAATCATAATCAGTCTTGCCAAGAATATCTTCTGGGCTATCCAAGCCTATTATCTGAGCAAAATTGCGGTTGCAACCTAAATAGACGGATGTTGTATCCTTCCAAAAAACACTTTGAGGAATGTTATCCATGATAAGTTGCAACATTTCTTGAGATTGCCGCAATTGCTCTTCTACTAATTGGCGATCGGCAATTTCGTACATTAACTGTCGATTCATATCTCTCAAAGCTTTTGTACGCTCTTCAACTCGCATCTCCAGTTCTGCATTTGCTTGCACAAGGGCTGCTTGCGCTTGTTGTAATGCTCTTTCTACTTGTTTGGTTTCAGTAATATCAATTCCTACTAAAACTGTAGCTTGCCCTTGCTGGTACTTATGCGATGTAATCAAATAATTACGAACTGTGCCATGAACCTGCATATCAAAGATACGAGATGTCGCTATCTGCGGGCTAGCAACAAAATCTTGTATGAAATTAGCTATCTCATGATTGGTTTGTGTAAAACCCACCAATTGACCAACAAAGTCCTCAGTTGTTAAATTCAAACTTTCAGCTAAACGACGGTTCACTCCCAAATAGTGTCCATCAGCTCTCACCCACGATACAAATCCAGGCACTGCATCAATAACAGCTTGAAGTTGCTGTTTTGCCTCAGCATCGATAACAGCCGATTCTATCAAACTGAATTGTTCTTGGGTTTGCTCTAATGAACCTATAGTCAACCCTTCTCTTTCTAAAGAGTGACAGATACTTTCATATGTAATGACTCCAATTAATCGTTCCTCTTCATCTATAACGACTAGTGCAGGTAAATGATGTAGGCGTAATAGTTTTAGTAATGTTACTAATATATTGTTTTCTATTTCAGAGCGCTTCAGGGTAATCACGGAAGTCGCCATCACTTCAAAAATCTTAATTTCTTTAAAGTTAACCTCTGAAAAAGCTATCTGCACTATATCTTGCTCTGTCAGCAACCCCACCACTCGCATTTCGTCTAATACTAAGACAAAACCTGGTTGTAGCCGAGATTGACGCATAAGAGCAACTGCGTCCAACAAAGTTCCTTCTCCGGTAATAGTTGGAGGCGAAGGATAAATGACACAATCCAAACACGGTAGTGAAATATATTGAGCTAAGGCGTGCATAAAGGTTGCAATAGCCTGAATGGTGAAATTGTTGTATTATAGTGTTTTGTCTAACTCACGTCTTTTATTGTTACTTTGTCAAAAAACAATTTCTTGCGTATAAGCGCAGAAAAAGAGCATTAATTTATACTAAAATTGATTGTCAAAGGAATTGAGCTACAGCATTCCTAACAGAAACAGCATTTTCTTGTGGAACGGGCGTCCTCGCCCGTTCATTTGATAATAGAACGGGCAAGGATGCCCGTCCCACAAGATCCACAAAATTTATGTTTTATCTGCGTGCATCTGCGTGCATCTGCGGTTGCAATTTTCTCTTACTTGCGAACTTGAGCGCGTTCTCCATAACGCAATAACCGATCTATTGTAGTCAAACGATTTTCCCAAACTTTGACTTGATACAAATTTTCTTGAGATGGAGCACGCATCAATATTCTAAATTGAGACACAAAGCGAGCGAGTACGGCTTTTGCAGCAATCAAATTACTGGAATTCGGTTCTTGCGCTAGCCGTTCTAAAGCACTTTGTACAATATCTGCTTGAGAATGAAATGTTGCTAGAGTTGTGGAAGACAGTTGTAACTTATTATTTTGAAACAAAAATTTCCATTCCCGTTGTAAAGCAGAGTAACGGGTTGCAGCAGTTTTAAAAGGTTGGCGGTGAGGGATTAGTTCTTGTGGTTTGGGTTGAACGCTACCTTGAGTTGCACTAAAAACTTTATGTAGGTCATTGCTAAAGTTCTCGGCGGCAAATAGGGCGTAACCGATGACGGGCAAATCCCTCAGTAGTTGAATTTGATCGAATGCTCCCACTGTAGGCAATGAAAGCAAACGAATTCCGGGTACTAATAACGCCGATCCTAGTTGTGAAGATCTGATCCAAGGTTGTGCGAGTCGATCAAAACGAGCTGTCTCTAGAGCATAAGTCATGGGAACAATCAAATCTACATCCCCATTCTTTGCCCAAACTTCCCATTGTTGTTGAAGTTTTTGAACGCGTTCTTGTTCTTGTAGGGGAAATACAGCAGCTGACAAAATCAAATTCGGTCGTTTTTCTCGTAGTTGCTTTGACAGTTGTGCAACAAAAGTGTTAATTTGTTGCGTGCGAAATTCCGTCCACTTTTGCCATAATTCTCTGTCTTTTGGAGAAATACTGGCTGGATCTACACCAGTTTGTTGTTGAAACTGCTCTCTAGCAGCTCTGCCATAGCCATAAGTCCGGTTGGCAGAGGGGTCTTGGAAAGGATAGCGGATGTAGTCTAGTTGCAGACCATCTACATTGTAACGAGTGACGATTTCTTCATAGAGATTGATTAGGTATTGCCTTAACTGGGGATTAGCTGGGTCGAAGAATGGCTTACCCTGTCCGGCTGGAATCATCTGACCGCGATTGTCATAGCCCGCCCAATCAGGATGAGCCGCAAGCACTGGTCCTGGATACTCAGGGTTAAGGTTCAGTAGTGTATTATGATTTCTGTTACCTGCCGCAAACGCCCAAACCCAAGCGTGTAATTCTATACCTCTTTCATGAGCCAGCTTGACCGCAACTTCAAGGGGGTCCCATCCCTGAATGAGGGGGTTTTGCTGTGGTGCAATTTTACTCGGGTAAATTGTGTATCCGGCATTTACAGTTTCAAAAAATACTGTGTTAATTCCCGCTTGAGCCAATTTATCAAAAATGACGGCTAACCCTTTTTCGTTCTTAGCACGGACAATTGTTCCTCGATCAAGCCACACTGAACGGATTTCTGGTTGAGCAAGTCTTTGGTCGAGCGGAAATTGTTTCCATAAATTTGTCCTTGCTAGGAGCCACTGCTGACGAGCAAGCGCATAATTTCTTTGTGAAACTAATTGGGGCAAGTTTTTAGCGACTGTACGGGCATGATCTATAACTTGTTTTGGATTGGAAACAAGTGAGCCTGGTGTTGTTGATGCAACTTCTGTTTGTTGTGCCTTAGTCCCTTGGGTTGTGTTGGCGTTTCCGTTAATAATTAAAGCTGTCAAACGAGAACTTTCTACTCTACCAATCAGGTTTTCAAGTTCGTGCTGGAGTGCGATCGCATCTGATTGGCTAATTGGCGATTGCGAGCTGGGATCGACATTAAACCGTACCCGTTGTTCTAATTGGTCGATCGCTTCGTCTGACTTTAGTGGCGGTGCAATGTTGAGGCGGGGAGTAGGGAGTAGGGAGTAGGGAGTGGGGGCGGTGGGGAGAGGGG